>JAZQXE010000114.1:0-8427 GCA_045632705.1 Eubacteriales bacterium
ACCACTTTTGAAAACGTTAACTTTGAAGATAAGACTGCAAGCAAAAACGGTGTTCTTCTTATTGCAGCTCAGTTCAATCCCATCGTAATGGGTGAGGGCGTTGAGACTATCAACTTTGAAAACACCAAGCTCGGCGATGCTATCTCTATCCTCGGCGGTGTTCAGGAAGGTTTTGACAAGTATTCAAGCGCTTCCCGTAGTGCAGCAGCAAATATCACCATTAATAGCGGAAGCTTTATAGTTGGCGGTAACAGCAGACAGATCGCGGCAAATGCATATTTCTCAGGAAACGTTAATATCACCATCAACGGCGGTCACGTTACCACCTTGTATACCGGTTGTATCAATACGGGTATGTCCGCAGGTATATCGACCGTAACGATGAACGGCGGTACTGTTGACAAGATAGACGCAAGCGGATCCAGCCCTTCATTCCAGGGCGGTAACGTTCTCGTTTACTTATATGGCGGTGAGGTCACGAACACTATCAAGGGTGCGCCCTCATACGGTGAAGCTATCATTTACGCTCCCGCCGACAAGCTTGACGCTGTCAGTGCAGTTGCTAAGAGCTGTACCGTTCTTGCAATCGGTGGCGGATCTTCTGCCGATACCGACGATACTACAGCGGCTGACGATACCACCGCAGCTGACGATACCACCGCAGCTGAGGATACTACGGTATCCGATGATACTACGGTAGCTGACGAAACCACGAAAGCACCTTCTACTACGAAGGCGGACGATACTACGAAGGCCCCCTCCACGACGAAGGCTCCTTCTACCACAAACGCTCCCGATACGACGAGCGAAGGCGGTATCAACCCTATCGTTTGGGTAGTCGTAGCTGCAGTTGCAGTAGCAATTATCGTTGTTGCTGTTGTTGTAATAGCAAAGAAAAAGAAATAATAGATAAGTAAGGATATTAGAGTTATGAAAAAAATATTATCGTTTATACTCGTAGCACTTATGGTTATGCCGATGTGTCTCTTCTCGTCAGCCGCTACAACGGCACTTCCTGAAGAGCCCAAGCTCCCCGCAGGACTTCCCGTTGGTTATTATGCACACGGCTCAACGAGCGGTCTGTGCACTTCTGCAGATACCAATGACGGACTTACCCCCACTACCTCCAAAAAGTCATGGGGCGTTGATTATCACGGTATTTTCGAGGTAGTACAGATGGGTGGTACTATCGTATCTACCGGTAAGGCATACGCATCTACTCTCGCAATGGAGCTCTTTGGTCCTCTTCTTATTACAGGTGTCGATCCTACGACGGGAACTGACTACAGAGACTACAACGTATACGCAGAGGGAACTACCTCTAACGGAACTCAGAGAGGCTCGTTTATCAGTGTAAATACAATATCCATAGCTTCTGACGTAATTTTTGATGACATTTGGCTCCTTTCCCGTGAAAAGACCTGGGAATTCCACGTTCTCAACAACGCCGCTCTCGTTATAGGTGACGGTGTTTCCATGTATAATATGGCTGAGAGTTACGGCGCTGAGATCTCGAAGAATCCTACCGTAAAGCTTGAGTACAAGGGCGTGCTCTTCCTTCACGCTGCAGGATTTTCCAACTACACAGGTAGCGGAACTATCGTAGTTGACCAGGCTCTCGTTGATAAGGGAGAGGTAAGTGCAGAAACGTTTGCTAACTTCGACGGTGTCGTTATGAACGAAAACGGTGTAGTACTCTTTGCTGATGCAAAGGATGACGATACTACTGCTGACGATACTACTGTAGCTGACGATACTACGAAGGCAGACGATACTACGAAGGCAGACGAAACCACCAAGGCTCCTTCTACCACTAAGTCGGAGAATACCACCAAGGCTCCTTCAACGACGAAAGCCCCCTCTACGACGAATTCAGCAAATGCAAACGATGATGGCGGTATCAACCCTATCGTTTGGGTAGTCGTAGCTGCAGTTGCAGTTGCGGTAGTGGTCGTCGTAACGGTCGTTATCATTAAAAAGAAGAAATAACAAAACCAAATAACACAAAAAGATAGCTTGATGCACCAAAAAGGCATCAAGCTATCTCTTTTTCTTTTAGTCGCAACTCCAAATCAATAATACGGACTTGAAATTTTAAAACGTTTCATTGTATTGCATTATTTTTCGTTTGATGTTATAATGCATTAGGTATTATATACTTACATACCGAAAAACTTATAGGAGGCACACTCAAATGAATGAATTAATGGAAATGTTGCCGTTGCTTATACCGCTTGTCATAGCTGAATTTGGTTTGTTCGCGTATTCGCTATATCATATTCTTACACATAATAGCTATAAAAGAGGAAACAGAGTTATCTGGCTTATAATATGCATAGTTTTTATGAATTTTATCGGGCCGATACTGTACTTTCTCATCGGTAAGGAGGACTGACGTTGAGCGTTCTTTCTATCAGAAATGTCCACAAGAGCTTTAAGGATAAAAACGTTTTAAAAGGGCTTTCCCTTGAGGTCCCGGAGCGCAGCCTTTTTGGCTTCGTAGGAAAAAACGGAGCAGGCAAGACTACGACGATGAAGTCGGTGCTTGGTCTTATTACCATTGATAGCGGTGAGATATACGTTTCGGGTGAAAAGGTCGAGTACGGCAAAAGTGCGACCAACAGACACATAGGGTATCTTCCTGACGTACCCGAGTTTTACTCCTTTTATAACGCTCGTGAATACCTGAAATTCTTTGCAGGGATGTCGGGTATTGACGATAAAGATACGTCGGACAGGATCGAGGAATTGCTCTCTCTCGTTGGTCTGTCAGATGAAAAACACAGGATAAAAGGGTACTCAAGAGGAATGAAACAACGCCTCGGTATCGCGCAGGCGCTTCTTTCTCGCCCGCGGCTTCTTATATGTGACGAGCCCACCTCGGCTCTTGACCCTATAGGCAGGCGAGAGATCCTTGACGTTATCTCTGATGTATCCTCTCAGACTACCGTATTCTTTTCTACTCATATTTTGTCAGACGTTGAGAGGATATGTACTGACGTTGCGTTTATAAACGACGGTGTCATAACGGTCGAGGGAAAGCTTTCGGATATAAAAAGAAAATACCGCAAGGACGAATACGCTATACTTGCAGAAAGTATCGAGGACGGTGCGGAACTTTTGCGCCGATTTAAAAAAATGACGCTGACAAACGAACGAGAGCTTTTGTTTTCTTGTCGTGATTACGAGCTATCAGAGGTTTTGGCTTATATTACCGAAAAAAATATAAACCTTTTGCGGCTTGAACGCGTTGAGCCATCTCTTGAATCCTTGTTTGTTGAGGTGACGGATAAATGAGATCAATAGTTAGCTTTACAAAAAAAGAATTGACGGAGCACATCCGCGAGGGGAAGCTGTTATTGCTTGTAATCGTTTTTGCCGCGTTCGGTATAATGAATCCCGCAACCGCAAAGCTGACGCCCTGGTTACTTGATATGATGAGCGAATCGCTGTCACAGTCGGGTATATCTGTGGGAGAGGTTACTGTTACCGCTTTTGACTCCTGGATGCAGTTTTACAAAAACTATCCGATAGCCTTGATCGCCTTTATTCTTATCGAAGGCGGAATATTCGTCAAGGAATATCAGTCGAATACACTCGTTATATCTTTGGCAAAGGGCTTTAAACGCAGAAATGTAGTATTATCAAAGAGCGCGGTGCTTTTGGCTATGTGGACGGCGTTTTATTGGATGGCGTATTATATAACGTACGTATACTCCGACTTTTATTGGGATAATTCAATAGCGTCACACCTTGTATACTCCGCTTTTTGCGGTTGGGTCTTCGGTGTGTTTTGTATATCTCTTTTAGTTCTGTTTTCGTGTGCTTTTGACGCCTTTTCTATCGTTTTGGGCGGATGTGGGGGAGTGGTAGTCGTGTCCTCCGTTCTCTCAAGCTTTGAAAAACTGCGTTTTTACCTTCCGACTTGTTTGACGGATATGACGCAGCTGATATACGGAAACGTTGACGCGTCGAAATATACGGTGGCTTTGATAATTACTCTTTTGATATCCTTTGCGTCTTTTGTCGCCGGGATCGTCTTTTTTGAAAAAAAGCAAATATGATCAATTGAGCTTTAACGAGGTAATGTTATGTGTTCTGATAAAGCAAAAATCAAAATTACGTCATACGACGGCAAGTCGTTCACTACCGAACGTGAAATTTCTACGGAAAAACTGACGACTATAAACGAGTTGAATACAAGACCGACTCCCTGGAGTCACGTTGACGACGATATTGAAACGGCATCGGTCGAGATAAATTACAGGGATACCGTTGAGCTTAGTGAAAAGCTCAGCTCGTACGCACGATACCGCGATGCGTGGTATCCGCGTATAAAGAAGATAAGAGACGACCTTTATCTTCTTTTGTTTATGCCGGGGCAGTATGGAGGCAAGCAGCTTTATTACGCTACGTCTGCTGACGCTAAAAACTGGAATGCTCCTATGCTTTTGTGGGATGAATATAGAGAATTTATCCATACGGAAGGTCCGTTGAAGGACACGACCGACAAATATTTTGCCGTAAATCCCGATGCGTGCGTGCTTGAAAACGGTGAAATTATCGCAGTATACGAGATCCGACCAAACGCAGGATACATACATTCCGCATATCTTGATCTCAACGGAGTTTATATGAAACGAGGTATCGTGCAGAATGACGATACTATCGTCTGGGGAGAACAGATAAAGCTGACACACGGTCAGGCGTGGGAGCCTTTTATCAGACAGCGTTACGACGGACGGGTTGAGGTGTATTGGTCAAATCTTGCAGCGTACGTTGAAAAATACGGCTTCGACCGCAAAAAAGGTTCTACAGGAACCTCTATGATCTACTCCGATGACAACGGATATACATGGATACCGGATATTGAGGACGGCAAGAAAAATAATTATATGTACATTCGAGCCTACCAGGAAAAAGTAGGAGACAAGATCCCTGCAGGAGTAAATGAAGACGGTAGTCCCAAATATACGCAGGCAGTTCCTTATTTCGGAGGACAAATGCCAAGTGCTGCTTCCTTGTATAACAAAAAGACTTTGCTCGCCATAGAGGTACATTATCTTGACAACACCTTCCATACGTCTTTGACAACTAGTGAAGATGGTGGAAATTGGGGGTCGCTTGCTATGCTTGAGGATTATTCCGAGACTCACAAGGTCATAAAGCACATCGACGGCGCCGCACCATATTTGAGCGTTTTTGAGTCGGGAGAGGCGTATCTTACTTATAACGTAAGAGGCAAATTGCGCGCCAGACTCGTCAGCGCGGACGGAGAGCGTTTGAAAAAGTTTGAATTTACCGCAACTCCGGATGCCAAAGGCTGTTGGGGTTCTTCCGAGCTTGTCGGAAGCCACAAGGTGCTGAGCGTTTTCCCAAATGAAAGCAGCGGAGAGGGTAGAGGTATCTTTATCTACACTTCTTATCTCAATCACCGTATCAATGCGATGGATATCCCCGTCGTTTCTGATGGTAATACGGAAGAATGGAAAGAGAATACCGACGCGCTTTTCGTCGGTAGTGAGGGACAAGCACAGATGACCGTACAGGTCGCGCATCACGCTGAAAACGTTTTCTTTCTCGTCAATCGTTTGGACCGTGATATTACTGACGGAGATACGATAACCTTGATGATAGGTACGGAAAAAAATAAGTACTCTGCATTTACTCTTGATACCGAAGGCATCCGTTGCTTTTATACGTTTGAGGACGGTTCCAAAAAACATCTCCAAACACGTGCCACTATCGCCGTAAAGACGTTTGGCAGCGTAAACGATAGCACGGATGTCGACGAGGGAATATTATATGAATTGGCAGTGCCCAAGGATGCTTTAGGCATTGACGGAGCCGGTAGCTTCAAGATATGCCCCGTTCTTCACAACGTGGACGCCGGCGGAGAATACGACGATACGTTCGACGGTGTGGAATTGACCGATACTGATACTTGGCCAACGGTAGTTCTTGATGATTAAATAAAGATCGTCCCGCCTTGGCAGACGATACGAAAAGCGTAGGTGAACTGTATGATGAGAGCCGATATAGGATTATGTTCCGTTTCTTTCAGAAACTTAAGTGCGCAAGACGTCCTTTTTCATATGAAACAAGCAGGATTATCCCATATAGAATGGGGAAGTGACGTGCACGCTCCGTTAGACAAGGTAGAGGAGATTGCAGAGCTGCAAAAAAAATACGGCGTAAAGTGCTGTTCCTACGGTACATATTTTAAAATTGGTACGACTCCTGTTTCCGAGCTTGAAGGATATGCACGCGCGGCAAAAATTCTCGGTACGGATATCCTCCGCGTATGGTGTGGAAATAAAAATAGCGGAGAATATTCAAACGATGAAAAAACGGAGTTCTTTTCCGAGTGTAAACGAGCGGCACAAATTGCACGAGAGTGTGGCGTTACACTCTGTATGGAGTGTCACATGGGTTCTTTTACCGATACGAAAGAGTCAGCGTATAAATTGATGCGTGAGATAGACAGCGATAATTTCAAAATCTACTGGCAGCCTCGTCAGGATAGATCGGTGGAAGAGAATCTGCAATATGCACGGTTGCTGGCACCTTATACCGTCAACATACACGTTTTCAATTGGAAGGGAAAACAAAAACTCCCCCTCGAGCAAGCGTCGGAAGAATGGAAAGTGTATCTCGGAGCTTTTGAGGACGTATCCGCTTTGCTTCTTGAATTTATGCCTGACGGAAGGATAGAGACGCTGAAAAACGAAGTGAGGGCGCTTAAGGAGATCGTAGGATGAAAGCTATATATTTGTGTGAAAAGCCCGCAAATATCAAAAACGTATTCGGAGTCGACTCAATAGTTTATAAAAAAACGGATATCACGAGCTTGCCTGAAAAATTCAAGGATACCGAATTCGTTTTTTCAAGTTGGGGAATGCCTCAATTTGCTGAATCCGAAATAAGAAAATGCTTGCCGTCGCTCAAAGCGGTCTTCTATGCCGCAGGAAGCGTACAAGCCTTTGCGCGCCCTTTTTTGAATTGCGGTGTGAAGGTGTTTTCGGCGTGGGAGGCAAACGCAGTCCCCGTTGCCGAATACACGGTAGCGCAGATAGTACTTGCAAACAAGGGCTTTTTCAAAACTATGAGATATACGAGCAGAGGTGCGGCGAGAAAGGAATTTGAAAATTTCCCCGGTAACTACGACGTGAACGTTGGATTGCTCGGTGCGGGCGCAATAGGAAAACTCGTCACATCAAAGCTAAAGGAGTATAGACTCAACGTAATGGTTTACGATCTGTTTATATCTTCTGAAACTGCAAAAAGCCTTGGGGCTGAAAAATGCGAGCTTGCAGATATATTCAAACGTTGCGCTGTCGTTTCAAATCACGTTGCTGACAACGAGCAAACGAAAAATATGATAGATGAAAAGCTTCTTTCGACTCTGCCGCCGTATTCTACGTTTATCAATACCGGCAGAGGTGCTCAGGTGGTTGAAGAAGATCTGATAAAGGTACTCAAGAGCCGCCCCGATATCACCGCTATTCTTGACGTGACCTCACCCGAGCCTCCGAGAGAGGGAAGTGAACTCTACACACTTGACAATTGCATCCTGACGCCTCATATAGCAGGCAGCTCGGGAAAAGAAGTGCGGAGAATGGGCGAGTATATGATGTCGGCTTACGATGCTTTCGTCAGCAAAGATGAGTGTATATACGAGGTAACTCTCGATATGCTTGATACTATGGCGTAAATAGTTCTTATAGCGAAAAAAGAGAGGATATCTCAAAGCAATCAGCTTTGAGATATCCTCTTTTTTTCAGTTTATAGCATTTAAGACGCTTGCCTTGATGTCGCACATGCCTTGTATCGTGGGATGACCGCATCTTTTGTCAATGAGATCAAAGCTTACGGGACGGATACCAAACTCAATACAGGCGTTTTTCATACGAGCCCTTATCTCTTCCTTTATGTCCGTATTTATTAGACAATAAACATCAGCCTCGGGTAAAGTCTCTTTCAAAAGCTGCAAAAAGTACGAGATGGCAGGTAGCACGAAATACAAGTCTTCTTCACTGTAAGGTGCTGTTTTTTCTTCTCCGAGCGGTGCATTTGACCAACTGTCGTTCGTCCCACCGAAAACGAATACCGTGTCAACGTCGTTGCTTTTAAAAAATCCACTATCTGCGAGCCGCTTTAATCTGTATATGAATGAGGATGACCTTGAACAGTCGGAGTTGTTATACCCGGTGTAACCGATAGTCGAGCCGGACCAACTGTCATTTAGGAGAATGTTTATATCCGCATCATTTGCTACTTGATGCCACCACGTCTGCTGAACTTCCGTAACGTCTGTTTCCGGACGCTCCTTGCTAGAGTAGTACGTAGCATACCCATGCGGTACATAACCGTCAAATGTAGAATAACTGTCACCAAAAATAATAGCGTTGTTCATCTATTTATCCC
>JAZQXE010000115.1:0-21940 GCA_045632705.1 Eubacteriales bacterium
CTTCCCTTTCCGTCGTCAAGCGGCTCATACCAGTTTATAAGTCCAACTGTACCGAGACCTCCGAGAGCAGCCAGCTTTTCAAGCAAAACCACGCTCGCACCTTCTCTTGCCGCCGCAAGTGCCGCCGCAACTCCGGCAACACCGCCGCCGACAACGACGACGTCGTAACTACCCTTTACTTCGGGAACTCCAAATTTAAAATTCATATCTATACCTCTTTTTAACCAAAACCGCAGAACACTTCAAGCTTTTACCCAAAAGTCCTCTGCGGTATCGTTTCGTTTTATTTTGACTGATATCCCTCGTAGCTCCAAACCTGCATCAGCGTCGCCTGGCTGAATCTGTAGTAGAGCCTTTTGTACGAATAGCTCTGTTCAAATACCACGTCCGCTGCATTGTAAGCATCAAGAGAAGCAGGGTCGCTTACCGTAAATATGTACTTGTTCGGATTTTTTTCTTCGGGATTCAAGCATTTGTTGAAGGTAATGTAGTGCTTGCCCCAAGAAGAATTTTCAAAGCAGACTACTACTCCCCAAGGAGATCTGTCAAGCGCCTCTTTTATTTTCTTTTTAGTGACGTTGTAGTACGTATCTACCGTCACCTGCGCGCCGTCAACGTTAAAGCGTGACGCTATGGCGTTTTGACTGGTAAATATCGGATCACCCGGCAACACCTGCTTTGCGCTCGCAGCACCGACGTTGTTGGTGTTGGCAAGTGCGACCGTGTAGGGATCGGCAAACAAATTACCCTGAATACCCGATCTGAAATCGTATCCCTTGGCGTATCTCGCCCCCATATTGTTGAGTACCTGAGCTATACTGCAAAGAGCGCATCCCTCCGAGAGCCAGTCCGTCTTTTTGGTACTGTCGTTGGTTGCAAAGCGCTTCTTCACACCGCCGCTTTTAAAGTAGATATTGTAAAGTGCGTCTCCGTTCCAGCCACCCGTGCTCACATTGTTTTGCGAGAACCACGCGTACTGATTGTCGTACGAAACGTCGACCACGCACTCGGCACTCTTTCCGCCGACTGAAGCTATGATCGTTACCTTACCCTCGGAGAGAGTACAGAATCTGCCGTCGTTGTCAACGATCAGAACCCCTCTGTCCTCCGACTCCCATCCGATACAATCGGAAAGATACGAGGGAGACACGACCGCGCGCAGATCTGTGTAAGTAACGTACGGACGCGTATTTATTGAATTTAAGGAAAGCTTGAGAGATTCTATCTTTATCTTTTCTATCTTCCACTCGGGATAGATACAATCCTCGTCGGCAACGAGCGCTATCAGAGTACCGTCCTCGCTCACCTCAACGCCGAAGTATCCTTCCTCCGTTGCGGCGGGCAAAACGTGATATCCGTTTTCACTCTCGTATATCTCAAAGTCCAGACAAAGACCGTCCGATGAGTTTTCATAGGCAAGCACAGGCTCTCCGCTTACCGTATCGTAAGCAACGAAAAGCCTCTTTTGGCTCGTTCCCGCTCTGAAGCGATACGTTCCGCTCTCACCTCTGATCAGTTCAAAGGCGGTGTCCGCACCTTTTTCCGTGCCAAACATCAAGCCCGACTCGGAAAGCAGCTCAACGTCGTAGCCGAGCATAGCCGAAAGCTGCTCGTTACTTATATGATAGTATCCGTTTTCAAGCTGCGCCGGCTCACGCGCAATTATTTCGTTTTCAGCATCCTGCGTGTCAGCGTAGGCACATACCGCCATAATGCCGCACATAAGCGTAAGGATCAAAACGAACGTCGCCGTCTTCAGCGCCTTGTTTCGATAATTCATATTTTATAACTTCCTCTTTTTTGTTTTTCGCCTTTTGGCGAAAACGAATTTTGTCAGCCGTTTACACTGTCAACAAATCGCATAAATGCGTCTCTGCCCTCTTCTGTGCACTTGTACACTCCCGCGCACTCAAGAACCTCTGAGAAGACGAGTCCTATCTCATCCTTGAGTATAGCTTCGACATTATCCTTTGTAAGCTCAGGATGACGAGCTATGATACCGTCGGCAAAATCAGCGTGCTTTGAAAGCTCCGCATCGTTTCTGTAATCCTTACCCGACACGATAAACTCACAAAGAGAAGCGATCTCCGCCTTGAGTCTTGAGGGAAGGACCGCAAGTCCCATTACCTCGATAAGACCGATGTTTTCTTTCTTTATGTGGTGCAGATGCTCGTGCGGATGGTAAAGTCCGAGAGGATGCTCCTCTGTCGTTATGTTGTTGCGAAGAACAAGGTCAAGCTCGTAGTCGCCGTCTCTTCTTCTCGCTATCGGAGTTATCGTATTATGATCTTCACCGTCCGTGTTTGCAAAGACGAACGCCGCCTCGTCGGTATATGTGCGCCATTTTCCGAGTATCTTGTCCGCAAGCTCAACGAGCGCCTCCTTGTCAGAGGAGCGAAGTCTGATAGCTGAAAGCGGCCAGTTCACGATACCTGCGCTGACACGATCGAATCCTGCAAAGCGGATCTCACGCTCAATGGGCGCGCGCTCCATCGGGAAGGTGTATGAGCCGCCTTGGAAATGATCGTGAGTGAGAATAGAACCGCCGACGATGGGCAAGTCTGCATTCGAGCCTATAAAATAGTGCGGGAATATGCTCACAAATTCAAGGAGCTTTTTAAAGGTAGAGCGGTTTATCTTCATCGGCGTATGCTCGCCGTTGAGAAGAATACAATGCTCGTTATAGTAAACGTAGGGCGAATACTGCAAGAACCACTTTTCTCCGTCAAGAGAAACGGGAATGATCCTGTGATTCTGCCTTGCCGCCGCGTTGAGTCTGCCTGCATATCCTTCGTTCTCGTGGCAAAGTGCGCACTTCGGATAAGCCGAAGCACTCATATTCCTTGCCGCCGCGATAGCCTTGGGATCCTTTTCGGGTTTTGAAAGATTTATCGTAATATCGATGTCGCCGTACTTTGTCGCGGTCACCCAGCGCATATCCTTCTTTACTCTGTAAGTACGGATATAATCGGTGTCGCGTGAAAAAGCGTAGTAAAAGTCGGTCGCCTCTTTGGGAGACACCTCGTAAAGCGCGTCAAACTTCGCCTTCACAGCAGAAGGACGGGGGGTTAACACACCCATGATCTTCGTATCAAACAGATCTCTCTCAACGATACTCTCACCGTCAAGAAGTCCCTTATCTGCCGCGAAGTCTATAAGATGAGCTAAAACGTCCTCAAGGTCGATCTCGCCGTATGTATTTCCCGTTGCCTCATACTCGTCGCAAGCAAGCACCGCGAGAACCGAGTTTATTGCCCAAACTCTGTCGCCCTCTTCAACGAGCCCCTTGTTTATTGCGTACTGTACGATCTTTTCGATATATTGATTTATCATTTGCCCCTCCAGGTCAGTTGGTGAACTTTATTTATCAGAATTTGTATACCGTTGCGTGAACGAAATGCTCGCCCGCCCGAAGAATATTTTCGTTTCTTGAGGGGGAATCGGGCTCGTACTGAGTCTCCATAGCGAGAGCCATACGAGAGAATTTCTTCACACCGCCCTTGAAGTCGTTTCCGTCATCTTCAAGAAAAGCTCCGGTGTACACCTGCATACAGGGCATCGTCGTGAGTACCTTCATCGTGAGCTTCTTACCAGAAAGCTCTGCCGCGAGATTGTATTCCTTACCCTCGTAGGTCTCTTTTGCGCTCTGATCGAGGATAAAGTTGTGATCGTAACCGTAGAGATCGTCCGTTCTTACCTTGCCGACCAGATCTCTGCCTATCTTCTTTGCGACTCTGAAGTCATAAGCGGAGCCTTCAAGAGAAGGATGCTCGCCCGTAGGGATAAGCTCGGAGTCAACTGCGGTGTAGGAGGTGTGATTTATCTTCATAACGTGGTCGGTGATCTCTCCCGCACCTACGCCGTCAAGGTTGAAGTAAGCATGATTTGTAAGATTGCAATAGGTGTCCTTGTCGGTCACAGCGTCGTAGTCGATACCGATAGCGTCAGCATAAAGGGTGTAAGTTACCGTTACATCGAGCTTTCCGGGATAGCCCTCTTCTCCGTCAGCAGAGGAGTAGAAGAGAACGAGCTTGGTATCCGTGTATTCAACGACGTCCCATACCTTGCGGTTAAATCCCTCTTTTCCACCGTGGAGATGGTTGTTTCCGTTATTCTTATAAAGGTCGTACTTTACACCGTTGAGAGTAAAGGTGCCCGCCTTGATCCTGTTTCCGTATCTTCCGATAAGAGCACCCTGATACGTAGTATCGGTAAGTACACCGTCGAGAGTATCAAATCCGCCAATAACGTCAATGCCGTCGCACTCAAGCACTCTGAGCGTTCCGCCAAGGTCAAGTATCTCTGCCTTCATTCTTCCGTTTGCGAGGGTATATTCGTAGACTTCCTTACCGCAGGGCAAGTTTCCAAAAAGTTTCTTTTCCATTTTCGTTCGACCTTTCAGTGTTTATTATATAAATTAATTTGTAGAAAAAACACAAATACATCGTAAGTATAGCATAACAGTGCGTGTGTGTCAATACGTTTCTTCTATATTTATATATAACGAACAGCTGAGGCGAATACTGTTGCACCGAAGAAATCAAAAAGGAGAAAGTAAAGTTCGTATATCTTAGCTAAACGATCAGAAATCGTCAGATTTGGAGGTTTTTATTGTCTTTTTTGTCTTTTTCTTCCTTTTTTGGCATTAAAAGCTACTAATTTGATGTTTTTACAACCAACAAGTTTTATATATGTGAACTTTCTCGCTCGTAATACAAGACGCTCGTTTTTATTAGAAAGGTATGCAATATACTTTTTTTGTTCGGTTGCGACTTGTTTTTTACATATAGAATCGCTCTTTTTATTAAAATTCCACGCCCCTTACGGCATAACGCTGCCCCCTACCGATCCAGCAACGTGAAATTCATCTGACCGGCGCATCGGCTCACTCACTCATGATCTTGATTTTCCGCTTATTGAAGCGTAAAATCAAGATCATGATATAAATTTGATTCTGTCTGTTCCTGTTGAGGATCTTTTTCATCACAACCGGCGTCGATCTCGGATCTCTTTAGATCATACGAACTTGAAATTTCATCTAATTATAATGTTCTCTTTTCCTCTACGCAACCTATAGTTGACTTAAATTTTTTTATTTTTCTCTGTTTTAGTTCCTTTTTTCAAATATTATTGTGTATTTACTCCTTCACTATTTTTATAATCATAGTTGTGAGCAAATAATATCTTTTCGTTTTTTAGGAATTATTTATGGCTTTTTTTGCTCCTTTTTTCTCATTGTTTTTCTTTTCTTGTTTTTGAGTCGTTTTTTACAATGCTATTTGCGCTTTTCTATCTGTTTTTCGGTTTTTAATTTATTTCTTTTATTGGCTTTTATTTTTTTGCAACCAAAAGTTGCAAATTCCGCTTTCTCCTCTATTTTTCATTTATCGACGTCCTCCTCTTTGATCTATCTCCTTCCACTTGTTTTTTGCTCTGTACGATTTATTGAACATTAGACTTTCTATTGCTTCGGTTTGAATTTTATCTAATTTGCTTTTTATCTAATCTTCTTTTAATTACCATATTCTATACTCTTTCAATATATCTTTGATCCATCCTCTCCAAGTTCAAAATTCAGAGAATAAAACACCCTGATAAAAATGCAAAAATCCCCCCTCTGAGAGACGCCCCGCTCGTCCAAGGTAAACGCTATAACTCGCCGACATATCCCCTCCTCCATTTTTTCACCTTTCAAAATTGATCATCCAAGCCAAGCGTAGCTTTATTTTTTCTCTTTTTTTACACCGTGAAGCCTTTTTCTGCTGCGTTTCTTTATTTTTACCTTGATATACTAAAAAAGTTTTACTCGCCTCCTCCCCTCTCGGTGTTATTTAATTTTTATCTCATCTTTATTCTTTTGACATATATTGTCATTTTCTACTTGTTTTCGCCTATTTTAACCCCATTTTTGCTTCTCTCTGCTCTTTTATCGCTTCTTTTTTTAATATATCTCTTTTCTTTTTACTCATCGTGTGGTATAATCCTCATTGTGAGGCGCTTTTCAGCACTCGTTACTTATATTTTTGTCACAATTATTAATCTGCGAGGTTACATTATGAACAAAAAGCGTATCAGACGATTTGATTTTTCCAAAAAGCCGAAAAATCCTTGCTTTATTATGTCAATTGCCAAGGGGATCATCTCTTTCCCTGACCTTAAGAAGCGCAATGCCAAGATAACGAAGGAGGGAATGGAGGATCTTGAGGGAAAACCCTATCTTTTGCTCGTTAATCACTCCTCGATGGTCGATTTTAACCTTATGCTTAAGGCAACTCACCCTTATCCTGTCAATAACGTTATGTCCCTTGAGGGATTTAACACATATACAGAACCTCTCATGCGCTCTCTCGGTGTTATCGGCAAGAGAAAATACGTCTCCGACGTAACGCTCATACGAAACATCAAATATTCGCTTCATACGCTCAAAAACATATTCGTCCTCTTCCCCGAGGCTCGTTATTCGCTCGACGGTGCGACCTCCTATATCACTCCCTCTACCGCAGGACTGATAAAGCTGATGAAGGTGCCCGTTGCGGTACTTCAGATAAAGGGCAACTTTATAACTAACCCTCAATGGAGAAAGAAAAACGTCTTCAACTACGTTGAGGCACACATGAAAAAGCTGCTTGACGAGGACGAAGTCAAGACGCTTGATACCGACGCTATCTACGAGCGCATTCTCGACGCTTTCGCATACGACGACTACAAGTGGCAGATAGAAAACGATATCATAATTGACGACCCTGACAGAGCCCGCGGACTGCATTGTCTTCTCTACAAATGTCCGAATTGCCAAAGTGAAGGTAAAACGGACAGCGCAGGAGACACTCTCTGGTGTAACGAATGCGGCAAACGCTGGCATCAGGACGAGCACGGAGTTCTGCACGCCGAGGACGGAAATACCGAGTTTAACGGTCACATTCCGAGCTGGTCGGCATGGGAGCGTGCTTGCGTCAGAGAAGAAATACGAAACGGCACCTACTACTTTGAGGATGACGTGCGCATAGAGACTTTGCCCGGCTCTCTCAAATTTTACAAACACGGAAACGGCAAATTCATCCAGACGCCAAACGGTACGAAAATACAGGGAACGATATACGGTGAGCCTACCGAGATCGTGAAAAATCCCCTTGCTCTTGACAGTATGCACATCGAATACGACTATCTCGGACGCGGTGACTGCGTAGACGTCTCTACTCTTGACGATAGCTTCTGGTGTTATCTCTCAAAGCGTGACGCTATCACGAAGCTCTCCTTTGCAACCGAGGAGATATACTTCTTTGCAAAAGAGAAGGACGACGAGAGAAAAGCGGCACTCAAGGCACAAAAGGAAAACGAAAAGTGCAAATAAAGAGCAGCTTGATTCCGACAATAAGTAATTAAATAAAAACAAAAAGGAGTCTCGCTTACTTGCGAGACTCCTTTTTCGCTTTTGCAAGATCACTCCTTGATGGGCACTGCTACCTGAGTGATATAATTTTCACTGTTCTTTCCTCGGTTGGGTGGGCCTTCCATATATATAGAACGGAAATTGCCTGTGGTTTCGATTTTATTTTCTTTTACATAAGCCATCAGCGCACGGATCGCGTCGGCGGTTCCTTCGTAGGGGCCGCGGTAGTAGATACACAATGCAGGGGTTAGTTCAAGCTCCAAGCGCTCTGGACCTTCAAAGTCGTCCTCTACGGGAATGCAACACATAATATCTAACTTTTCACTCAGCATAGACATACGCATAGTAAACATACGACCAAGCATCGCCATTTTACCGGTACGGGCGGCGTCAACGTACGTATCACGAAGGATGTTTGCCGCTTCAGCAACGTTTTCACATTCATAACGGCGAGCAAAGCAAACCTGTCGAGGCAAGGTCGTTTTTCGAACCGTCAGATCCCCCCCGTTTTGCTGCCCGCACCTGAAGCATCTGAATGTTTTTGTCAAGTGCAGAGCGAAGATCCATAAGTCGTTTCAAATGCGTATCAATATTTTCGGTATCGTAATAATATTCGGCTACCTCTTTTAAGGTAAGACCCAGCGTCTGTAAGGAACGGATGGCTCTTATCTGTGTCATATTGTCGGCAGAATAGTAACGAAATCCACTGTTTTCGTCTTTGAGTGCAGGAGTCAAAAGTCCCATATCTTCAAAAACAAGCAGAGTTTTTCGAGTGACGCCCAATATCTTTGTTACTTCTCCGATCTGGAATAAGCTGTCGTCGTGTTTTTTCATCTTGAATTTCCTCAAATTATTTACAGCATTTTTCAAAAAGTTATTGACTTGAACCTTAAGGTACGATTTATAATTACAATATAACATAACATCTTATTATTGGCAATAGGATAAAACAAAAATATGGGGATATTCCCACTCAGAAGGAGCAAAAAAAATATGAAACAAAAATGCAGGTTTGCCGTTGCGGTACTTTTGTTGCTTGTAATACTTTGCGGTGCGTTGCCGACAGTTGCAGCTGCCGCCCCAGACAATAGCCAAACCAAAGAGGCAGAATTGATCCAGCGCTTTGACATCAAGGGCGAGGTCAGCATTGGGGCGCTTAACAGCGGCAAGTATATTGCCGTTTTTGTTGACGATGCCTCCGGCAGAAATCAATACAACAAAGAGGCTGCGTATTATTCAATTTATAACGGCAGCAGCTGGAGTCAGCCCGTAATGCTCGAGGATGATGGCACAAAGGACTATATGCCCACCATAAGTGATCTCGGAAACGGCAAGCTCTTCATCGCATGGAGCGACTCAAACAAGGTTTTTGATGCAGGATCCACGTACGAAGAAGTCACAAACGGCACGAACATTATGGGCGTATTTGTAGATAAGGCAACGGCTGCCGTCAGTGATATGCTCGTCGTCACCAAAAGCACTAATGAAGAAAACTACGGCGACGAAAACGCCTATGCAGTGTACGATCCTGCAACCGACAGAATGATCATTTTCTACAACAAGTCCGAGCACGCGCTATACAACGGCGTTGACGAACCTTATACCACGTTATGCTGTCTTGTTTACGATATGGCTAACGAGCAGTTTATCGAATTCGGAAGCTCAATAGATCTGGACGGCTGGTACCATCAGGCATTTGTTGGTACCAAGCCATCCGTTATGGTAGAAGAAACTCTTGATGCAGACGGTTTTTGGACGAAGGATGGCGAAGCATACGAATTTGGCGGTGAGTACGAGCCTATACATACCGAGTATCACGCAGTTTACTATAACGGCAAAGCGATCCTTGCCTACGTTCTTGACTACGATACAAACAGCGGCACCACCAATGACAGAGATATATTTATCAAGTTCTACGATTTTGCCCAAGACAAAATGTCAACCACTTTTGCCATCGCGTATAACAACGTAGAAGAGAGTGACGTTCATTTTGAGATCGAGAACGGTACCGTATATCTCTGCTACCGTACCAATGGATCTCCCGCAACGTTTAACGTATCCGATAACTTTTCGCGCTCAACCGTTTTGGTAACGCATCACAACGACGACTATGAGTTCCTTATGCTCAACAAAAGCAAAGATAGCGGATACCTTCCTCCGCACGTTTGTGCCCTTACCCTCATACCCCAAAACGCCCCCTCTTGCACCGATGGCGGCAAGAAAGCTTACTACAAGTGCGAAGACTGCGGCAAGTGCTTTGAGCAAGCGGACGGCGCGACCAAAATCCCCAATATCGAGTCATGGGGTGAGCTTACCAAAAACGGTCATACGGAAGGTAGCGTGTGGGAAAAAGACGGAACTGATCACTGGCACGTCTGTACTGTCACAGATTGCGGTGCAGTGATCGAAAACTCCAAGACAGCACATACGCCCGACCGTGCAGCTGCCACGGATACCGCTCCGATCAAGTGCTCCGTCTGCGGATATATTATGGCAGCACAACTCAACCATACGCACGAATTCAACAAAGAAGTTGCACTGGATCAGTACAAGGCAAGTGAAGCAAGCTGTACCGAGCCCGCTAAATACTACAAGTCCTGTGCGTGCGGTGAGGCGGGAACCGAGACCTTTGCAAGCGGCTCTGCCAATACTCACACCCACGGCGCCGAATGGAAGTCCGACTCAAATAACCATTGGAACGAGTGCACGTGCGGCGACAAGGCAAACGCAGCAGCCCACAAGGACGAAAACGCCGACGGCAAGTGTGACGCTTGCAGTTACACGTTGAATCTTACCACTCCTCCTGCCGACACCAACGACCAGCAAAGCAGCAGTAACGACCAGCAGCAGACCGGTGATAATAATCAGAGCGAAGACGATAAAGAGACCAACGATAATATTCAATCGGGAACGTGGATCGTCGTTTCCATCGTCATCGGCATAGTAGCCATCGCCACGATCCTCTTCTTCCTCGTCAAGAAGAAGAGATCCGTAAGATAAGCTAAACGCAGACGTCTCCGCTCAATTGAAAGCAACCGTTAAAGGCGTATCCATTTCCTCACTGCAAATGGATACGCCTTTTATTTATTTTAAAAATTCCAGAAAGATCAAAGGCTCTGAGCTACTCGCGCTCGTTCTGTTCGATTTCGCTGCAAAAAAACACCCTTGCGGGTGTTTTTTCGTTATATCATTTTAGTCGCAAAGCTCACTGAAAACTGCGTCTACTGCCTCGGAGAGAATGATAGGCTCGACGCATCCGCCTCGCATCCGCATTACCTCTCCCGCAATAGCTTTTTTCGCATTGACCTTGCCTCTTTTAAAATCGGCAACGGCACGAGGATTATTATCCGTCGCCTCTCTGACGAGTCTCGTTATCACTTCTCTGTCACACAGCTGTACGAGGTCGTTTTTCTCTACGTATTCCCTCGGAGATCCGTCCACGACTGTAAGCGTCCGCACGAGCTTCTTTGCCGTCGTTGAATTTATATACCCCTCGCTCATCATAGAGGATATCTCTGCAAACTGCGACGGCGTGAGTCTATCGGAGGGTGAAGATGCGTCTGCTATCTTCAGATATTCTCCTATCATCAGATTTGCCGTCGTGCGAGCATCGACGCTTTCTCGTGCCGCCGCCTCAAAATAATCCGCTATCTCACGAGTAGCGGTGAGAAGCAGCGCGTCGTCTTGAGGTATCGCATAGCTCTTTTTATAGTCAGCTATCCTCTCACGCGCAAGCGTCGGGATCCTGCGAACGATATCCTCTATCTCCGCTCTGCTCAAAACGACGGGAGTAAGATCGGGCTCTCGGAAAAAGCGGTATCCGCTTTCATTTTCCTTCGTCCTCATAGCGACGATACGGTCGGCGTCCTCGTCGTATCTCAACGTGAGCGGCTCTATGTTGCCCCCTTGCAAAAAGATACTTTTCTGACGCTCAAATTCAAGCTCTATTGCCCTTTTCACACTCGCAAAGGAGTTAAGATTCTTTATCTCCGTCCTCTGTCCGAGCTTTTTGTCTCCGACTCTGCGAACGGAAAGATTTACGTCCGCACGCATCTTTCCCTCGTTCATCCTACAACTCGATACGCCCGCAAATATCATATCTCGGCGAAGCGCAAAAAGGTACGCTGCCGCTTGCTCGGCACTTCGCAGATCAGGCTCGGAAACTATCTCTATCAGTGGTATTCCCGCTCTGTTGTAGTCAATATAAGTGCGCTCGCCACGATGAATGAGCTTTCCCGCATCCTCCTCAAGATGTATGCGAGTAAGTCCAACGCAAAAGACTCCATCCTCACATTCTGCCTCGACGTATCCACCCTCGCATATCGGAAATTCAAACTGCGTTATCTGATACGCTTTCGGAAGGTCAGGATAGCAGTAGTTCTTTCTGTCAAAGCGCGAGACCTGCCGTATATCCGAGTGGCATACCGCGCCCGCTCTGACGGCAAGCTCGATCGCACGTTCGTTTACGCGCGGCATACTGCCGGGCATTCCCATACAAACGGGGCAGCACAGAGAATTCGGCTCTGCTCCGAAATCGGTCGGACAGGAGCAAAACATCTTCGACTCGGTATCAAGCTCAACGTGCACCTCAATACCCACGACAAGCTCCAGTTCGTTATCTCTCATCTCTATCCCCCTCAAGCACGCTCGCGGCGTAAAAGAGCTTTTGCTCACGTCCGCCACCCGCCGCAAGCTGTATTCCGACGTAAAGTCCTCCGTCCGTTTTAGACGCGGGGACGCTTATCGCAGGGATACCCGCAATATTGGCAAAAACGGTAAATACGTCGCATTTGTACGCGTCAACGGCACTTCTGTCGGAATATTCACCTATATCAGAAGCAAGTCGCGGAGAGGTCGGAGAAAGTATCAGATCGTACTCTGAAAAAAGCCCGTTGATCTGCTCTCCGACGGTGTGCGCCGCCGCGAGTGCCTTTTGATAATATCTCTCTCCAAACCCGCTTGAAAGCACGTAATTGCCAAGCAGAATACGCCGCTTTACTTCCCCGCCGAATCCCTCGGCACGAGAGCGTGACACTACTCTCTCAAAAGAAGCGTCACCGTCGGCACGATGGCCGTATCTTACTCCGTCGTAGCGTGCAAGATTGCTTGACGCCTCTGCACCGGCAATTATATAGTATGCGCTCAAAGCGTATCGTAGCGACGGAAGTGAAACCTCGCATACTTCAGCTCCGCGCGCCTCAAACGAGCGTATGGCAGCCAAAAGTCCCGCACGCGTCTCTTCGTCCGTTTCTATACGAAAAAGCTCCGTCGGCAAGGCTATCTTCCATCCGTGCATATCTCCGGTAGCGCCACCGTCAAGCTCCACCTCCGAGGCCTCGGTCGAGGTAGCGTCCATTTCGTCTGCTCCCACGATAGCACCCCACACCGCTCGCGCATCACCGACGCTTCTGCATATCGGGCCTATGACGTCAAAGGAGGAGGCGTATGCAATAAGACCGTAGCGCGATACCGTAGAATACGTCGGCAACAACCCAACGCATCCACAGTACGCTGCGGGAAGTCTGATAGAGCCTCCCGTATCCGAGCCGAGAGCAAAGGAAGCGAGCCCCGCCCTCACGCACGCCGCAGAGCCCGACGAGGAGCCTCCTGCGACCTTGGTATGATCGAGGGGGTTCTTGACCGCCCCAAAATACGAGTTTTCCCCGGTAGAACCCATGGCAAACTCGTCCATATTTGATTTACCGAGAAGCACCGCCCCGCGTCCGCAGAGCTTTTTTATCACCGTCGCGTCGTATGGCGGTATGTAGTTTTCAAGCATACGCGATCCGCAGCTCGTGAGCACGCCGAGCGTAGATATGTTGTCCTTTGCAATAAAAGGTATCCCATCAAGCACTCCGCGCCGCTGACCGCGCAACATTCTCTCATCCGCCCGCTCCGCCTGCCAAAGAGCTCTCTCGGCACAAGTGGTAAGAACTGCGTTGAGCATCCTGCCTTCGCCTTCTATTCGGTCAAGATAAGCGAGAGTCAGCTCGCGCGAGCTTATTTCTTTTTTCTCTAATAGCTCGCTCTGCCGCAAAAGCGGCGTATCAAGCACATCTAAAACCATTTGTCTCACTCCTCTATTACGGCAGGAATATAAATATACGAGCCGTCTACAGTCTTTGCGTTCGAAAGCAGCCTTCCCGAGTCCTCTCCCGCCTTCGCTGCGTCAGTGCGAAGTGAACGACAGCCCGACTCTGCCGCGCAGTCTGCCGTTTCGGTATCGGGAGAAAAAGCGTCTATCTCGGCGGCAAATCGGACGATATCGGCTATATCCGAATATAGCTTTTCCTTTTCCCCAGGCTCATAGCAAAGAAGAGAAATACGGCAAAGCGCCTCTATATCAACGAAAGCGTCGGGATCAGTTTTCTTGTTTGCTTCGTTTTCTTTCATTTTTAAAAAAGACCTCCCGTCCCATAGTCGTGTCAGGTACAGTATATCACAAGATAGCGTCGTTTGTAAAGAACACGAGAAAAAAACGGCACCCTCACCTTCGGGATATATCCCAAAGGCAAGCGAGCCGTTTTATTTCTTCTTTCGTTTATAGCGTGACTATACGTCCGATACCCGTGAGCGTTGCCTCGTCTCTGTCGTGGGTGACCAGTATGACGAGGGTGTCTCTGGTATGTTCGGCTATCGTTTCGGCACATATTACCCTGGTCTCCTCGTCGAGTCCCTTGTACGGCTCGTCAAGCACGAGAACGTTATACTCAGACACAAGAGCACGTGCTATCGCCACTCGGCGCCGCATACCTCCCGAGTGATCCCGTACGGGTTTGCGATGCTCGGAAGAGTCTATACCAAGACGGCTCAACAGAGCCGCCGCCCTCTCCGTTGCCTGCTCACGCGGGATCTTGCCCTTGAATCCAACGATGACGTTTTCTATCGCGTCAAATGAGTCAAAAAGCCTGTCCTCTTGAAATACAACGGCAAAACGAGGCGGTACGTCCGTCGTTATCTGACCTTCGTCAGCCTTTTCAAGACCGAGAATAAGGCGCAGAAGAGTGCTCTTTCCCTTACCCGACGCCCCCATCAAAGCCGTACTGTCGTCAAAGCAACAAGAAAATCCGTCGAGCACCGTCTGCTCTCCGTAGCTTTTTTTCAGATCCTTTATTCTGATGGCGTTTTTCATATCTATACCCCCTTGCTTTTGTAAGAAAGCGAGCAAAGGCGCGTTATCAGCTTTTCGATAAGAACGCTCACGACGACGATCACCGCCGTATACGAGAGCAGCGTCGGCATATCAAAGCCCACCTTTGACAGATACATTGCCTCACCGACGCTTCCTCTCGGATAGCCTATGACCTCTGCCGCTATTCCCCTTTTGAAGCAAAGTCCGCAGGATACCGACAGGGCGCTCGAGAAGAAGGGCGCAAGATGCGGAAGATATATGAGCCTGAGTCTTGAGAAATAACCGATCTCGTATATTTTTGCACATTCAAGAAGCTCAACGGGCGCACAGTCGCACCCCTTTGACACCGTTGAATAAACGACGGGAAATCCCATCAAAAACGAGATCACCGGGGATACGTTCTTTGAAGAAAACATCACGAGCACTAATATGATAAAGCTCGCCACGGGCACGGCACGCACGACCGAGCAAAAAGGATCAAAGAGTATCCGCACCGCACTCACTCGTATTCCGATAAGAGCAAGCACGCCGCCCGCAAGGCAGGAAAGCAGAAATCCGATCATTATTCTGCTCACGCTGAAATATATCGCCGACCAAAAGCTCTCAAGCGTTATCTTTTCCATCAGCACGACAAACGTATCTACCGGCGAGGGAATGAGAAAATCCATCCCGTACACCATAGCCACTACCTGCCATACTCCGAGCCAGAAAAGCACGGAAATGAGCTTGTATATTAAATTTTTCAAACGCTCTCCGTTGCCTTTCACTTTTCTATCCTCCGAGTTATTTTACGACGTAATAAAGAGTATCCGCGGGAAGCTCTCCGCCGATAGACGCGGGGTTTGACGCGTAGAGTATAGCGAGATATCCGCCTACTGCCGCTATCATGTCTTCACCGTCCATATAACTGATATTGCAACGCGGAATAGCCGTCTTTGCCGTCTCCACGTTCGTTATATTGCCTATCTTCAGCTCTACCATATAACCCGCAACCTTGTCAAGCTCTGCGCTTACCATATCGCAGGACTTTTTATAGTCCTCAAGCAGTATCTTAACAGCGTCGGGGTTGTTCTTTGCAAACTGAGTATTAACTACGAGAACTCCCGTAACGAGAGCCGCAGTGTCCTCGACCCTTTTCCATTCCTCGTTGAGATCGAGAGCTACGCGAAGTCCCTGTACTGCGCCAAGAGCGTTCGTTGCAGCAGGCTGAGGAAGCATAGCGATGTCCGCCTTTCCCTGTTTGAGTGCCGCGAGCACCTCCTGCGCCTCCGACTTATATTCTACCGTAACGTCACGTCCTGCCTCCATACCGTTTTCGGCAAGTATATGCTCAAGCGAATACTGAGGCGTCGTTGCCGCACCCGTCGCGACTATCGTCTTGCCTCTGAGGTCTGCCACCGTCTTTATGCTATCTCCCTTTTCAAGAATATAGAGCACGCCCAGGTTATTGACTGCGGCGATCTGTATCTTTCCCGCGCTGTTTTTAGCGAGCGTAGCCGCAGCGTTACAGGGAATGATAGCCGCCTGTATCTCACCCTTGAGCAGCGAAGGAGCAAAAGCGTCTGCGCTTGCGTATATCTGATCGTATGTATAGGTGTTCTTACTGTCCTTTGCCGCATCACCCATAAGTAGTCCAAGTACGCCTATCGTCGTCGGGCCGTTGAGAGTTGCTATCTTTATATCAGCCCCTTTCGGCTCCGTCTCTCCGCCGTCGTTTTTCGTATCTACGGCAGAGGTGTCGTTTACGTTACCCGCACCCGTCTGTCCCGCGCAGGATACGAGCAACAGTGCTGTCAGCAGAAGGCTGATAATTGATAAAAATTTGTTCTTTTTCATTTTCGTTTCACTCCGATGCAATTTCTTTTTTCGCATAGGAGACCTTGACACTAACACCGTCAAGTCTGCCGATCGCGCCCGACAAGGAGCTGATCTCGCTCTCTCCGCCGATAACGCAGAGCGTAATGACCGACACGGCGTATTCGCGCAAAGGAACACCCATACGTCCTATGATGATATCCGCGTATTCGTGTAAAATACGGTTAATATTCTCGCTCGATTCGGTCTTCTCCACTATAATGCTGACACTTGCTATTCTCTTCATTTTTCCTCCCATCCGCACAAGCGGACTCAAGCGTAAAATTTGCCCTAAAAAAACAAAAAAACGGCACGATCCTGCCGTTCTGAAATATAGATGAGCGTCACGCGAGCGTTTTTTCGGTAGCGCGCGTATGCGGGCACCCGAGCAAAGCTGCATTGCAGATCTTGAGTCAGAACCGATCGCTCGGGGGTATTTACCGCCTCACGACAGGGATCATCAATAGTATTTTAGCAGAGACTTACGCTTTTGTCAACATCAAACGATCGAATAAAAGAAAAAAATGGGAGGTATTCCGCTTTGGCAGAACACCTCCGTTTTTAAACTGTAAATACGCTTACCGCCTTCCCGCAAACTTGTTTTTCTTCAGAAACGACCGAAGCTGCGTTTTATGCTGGCATAGCTTTTCCTTGCAGTTTTTACAAGCTAATACGTCGTTTGTCTGCTCGTAAAAGCGCTCGGGGTACTTATGCACGTATATCTCCCACACCAAAAGAAGCAACAGAGACGTTCCGAGCAACGTATAAGTGTACGCCGACACGATAAACACGAGAGGCGTAAACATCATCGCGAAATCCCAGTTATAGATACGGCAGGTACCGCAGCACTTATTTTTCATAAACCAGGTCTGAAACGGGCAAAAGAACAGAATACATATCATATCGCATACTGAATACGCAAGACTGATAAGAAGCAGTATGCCCGCGTCTATAACGCCAAGAAAATAAAGAGCGCCTATAACGCCGTTTAAGGCTATCCACGCCGCAAATACGGCAAAGGGCACCCATCCCGATTGCTGCTTCGGTTCTTTTATTTCCGTCGGTATGAAATTGCGCTTAAAGTGCTTCTGGCATCCCATACTTTCAACCTCGGATGGCAGAAAACGCAATAGCATCTCGACCATAAACGCTACCCAGATCAGCGAAAATATTATCGGCAGATTTTTGAAATTCCCGAAAGGCGCGTTTTCTCCCGCTACCCTGCACGCAATATAGACCGCCGTCGCACACAAAAACGTAAGTGATCTTGCGACGAGCTTTATATAGTGAAATAGGGATATTTTAGACAACTTGATCTTTCTTTTGTTCATTGTTCGTCCGATCCCGATATCGCCGCTCAACGAGGCAATAATCGTCAAAACGTGTATTAAATTTATTATATCACTAATGGACTAAAATGACAAGTTTTTTTCGTTCTGTTTTTTTATCTTTTACTGTTTCTTCATCTGACTCAAAAATACCGCTACCGCCAAAGCGGTCACGACGAGGGCATAACCGAGCACCCACGGCAGATGCACCAATGCCCCTCCGAATTCTCCCGCGAGAGTCGCCTGACTCATTCTGACCGCGTGAACGAAAGGAAGCAGCTCCGCTATCTGCAAGAATACCCCGCCCACGAGCTCAAGATCAAACCACACACCTGACAGCCACGCCGTAAGATTCGTAAGCAGAGCACCGCATATTCCGCCGACCTGCTTGTCGTTTAAGAAGCTGCCAAAGAGAAGCCCAAGCGAAATAAAAAGCAAGTAAGCGGGCAGAAGAATGAGTATTGCCCAGAGGATATTCAGCGAAAATTCAAGTCCGAGGCATATCGCCGCAACGTAACAAACGACGCTCTGCCCAAAAGCTATCACCAGCAACGGCAGAGTGTAACCGAATATAAAATCCCAAGCCGTCATCGGAGTCGTATATAAACGTTTAAAAAGTGAGCTCGACCTGTCTCGCGATATTATCGTCGCTCCGAACAAAGTCATAAAGGAAAGTCCAAAAACGCATATTCCGGGTGTCAGCGACTCGAGCACGAACAGCTCTACCGGCACGTTTGACTGAATTACCGTCAAAAGCAGCAGCAATACGAGCGGAAATCCGAGTCCGAAAAACAGTGTCAGGGGATCGCGGAGCATCTCCGTCACGTTTCTTTTTGCAAAGGTCAGCATCCTCTTCATCTTGCCGCCTCCTTTACTATCTTGACGAAAGCCGTCTCAAAGTCGTCCGTCCCCGCATATTCCATTAGCTTTTGCGGTGTATCGGATATCAGCAGTCTTCCGTTTTTCATTATTCCGATGTGGTCGGAGAGTTTTTCCGCCTCCTCCATATAGTGCGTGGTCAAGACCACCGTTATCCTGCCTCGCAGAGAACGAATAATGTCCCACAGCTCACTCCTCGCAATAACGTCAAGGCCAAGCGTCGGCTCGTCCAAAAACAGCACCTCGGGCTCTGCTATAAGCGCCATTGCAATGCTCAATCTTCTCTGCCATCCGCCCGAGAGCTTGCCAGCGCGTCTGCCGCTAACCTCCGAAAGACCAAGCAGCTCGCTCATTTCTTTTATCTTGTCTTCCGTTTTTTCGTTTGAAAAACCGTATATTCCGCATATAAATCGGAGGTTTTCTTCTACGCTCAGATTTGGTGCTACCGCCGTCTCCTGCGGGGAGACCGCTATCATACGCTTCACCTCGTAGCCATCTGTAACTATGCTTTTACCGTTGATAAATGCATCCCCCGACGTAGGCTCGGTGAGAGTCGAGAGCATCTTTATTGTAGTCGTCTTTCCTGCTCCGTTGATACCGAGAAGAGAATAAAGCTCCCCCGCCTCCACAGATAAAGACAATCCATCGACCGCCACTACGTCCTTATATTTTTTCGTCAGACCATCCGTCTTTATCGAATACATCACTTCTCCTCCTTGTGCTTTGCACACAATCCCTTGTATACGTCGGATAACATATCACTCACAAGCTCTCGTGGTAACTTAAGATACGACGTCGCCATCATAGTAGCTATCCCGTGCACGCACGCCCACATCTCAAGATGCATCAGCTCCGCAGTCTTACGGGAAAAACCGTTAGCTTTCATTATCATTTCAACCGACGCCTCAAAATCCTCCGACGATTTCGGCATGTCCTTCTCATCTCTTTCGCACATAAACATAAGCTTAAACAGCTCCTTTTCCTCTGATGCAAAGGAAATATAAGCCATACCGTACGCCTTGTATGCGGGATATTTTCCGCTCTCCACCTCGCGCTTTATGTAATCGTAATATAGCGCAGCAACTTTCTCCACTACCGCCTCGCGCAGACGCTCCATACTCTCAAAGTTTGAAAATATCGGTTGCGTCGAGCAGTTGAGCGCAGATGCCAGATTCCTTGCATTGAGTACATCCGCTCCCCCTGCTCTTAGCTCACGCAGGGCAGCGCTAATTATATCTTCTCTTGTTATTTTTACTTTTGGCGGCATAGTTCGCACCTCCGTTTTATAACTGACGTTATATATCTGTTGTTATATTATCATAACTTCACGCATTTGTCAATATGTTTTTTTATTTACTCAAAAAGCATCCGGCTCCTCACACCAGCCGTTTTCCCCGTCCCCCTTGTTTTTCTCTCAAAAATGTGTTATATATTATCAACTTTACAAAAAGAAGCACTACTGTGTACAGATCAACACAATCATATTAAAATTTCGAAAAGATACACATTTTTTTACTTTCTATCTCAAATACTATTTTGACCGTTGGAAAAATATTTCTTGCATTATTCAAACAAAAACAAAACTGACTCCGCTTGAAAAACGAAGTCAGTATGTTGCATAGTATTTTAAATTTTTATTCCATAGAGGTGTTTTTTTGTGCTGTCCGTACAATTTGGGGCACAACAATAATAGGGGGGCACTATTATATCTTGTTTACTGTGCTCTGAATGATATTGCATCCGTTTTATCTATTGTTTTGTATGTATCCGATTCATAAATATTGAACTTCAACTCTATAGTATCGATAGCAGTAATATCGTTCTCTTCTAAATCAGTAGAAAATATCGTGATATCGCCGAAAGTGTATTTTCCTGAGTAAACTTCCTCTACAAAAATACCGTTTACCATAAAACCGTTGATAGACATATCGTCACACGAAACGGTTATATTTTTAGACGTTGTATTTTCAACGTACAGTAAAACCGCAGATCCCCAAAACGTGTCTTCATTTACGTACTTACCTACTATTTTTATTCCGTTTTTATTATAGAGCAGAGCTCCCTCATTGTTGCTGACGGTATCCATATCCTCATACTGAGAAGTACGAATGGTCACACATTCGCTTTCATAAACGGTTTTGTACGTAGCAGTGTCGTAAATATAAAAGTATATCTCTATTTGTCCTATTATTTCTATTCCTGCGTGTTCAAGCTCATCTGACAAGAAATACATTGTGTCATTCGCCTTCTTTCCAGCAGCAATAGCTGAAGAAAACAGAGCGTCGGTCATACAATTGTTAACGATAACGGCTCGAGCGCCTATTGTATAATCTTTAGCAGAGTTGTTTTCAATATAAAATTTTATACCTGTACCCCAGATAGAATCGTCAACAATAGACTTTGCCGTTACTGATACTCCTTGCCATTCAAAGCACTTAACATCACTTATAGTAGGCGCAGGGGAATTATTAACATTGTCGTTTTTGTTATTATTTGTATTAATGGGTTCGTTTGTGTCAATGGTATTATTTGAGTAATTAGTGTCAAGAACTATATCTTTAACGTCAGATATCTCGACGCACGATATTAATGAAGAACACAAGATCAAGAGTGCAAACATAAACGCTATGGTTTTCTTATTAAATTTAGTCATAATATTTTACCTCACTTTTCACTTTTGACATTCTGTGAATGTCATTTTGCTCATTGTATCATAGCATAATAGTTTTGTCAAGCACTGAATGTCAAATCGAGGTTTATATTATGTTCAAGAATAAAAGCGCACAAGGAAAGAACAACGTAAGCGGGGCAAATATATATGCTTTAAGAAAACTTCAAAAGCCCAAAATGTCGCAAAGAATTTTAGCAGAGAAAATGCAATTACTCGGAGTAGATATGGACAAAAATGCAATCCAAAGAATCGAAAGCGGACAACGATTCGTAACTGACATCGAGTTAATTGCATTTACCAAGGTATTTAATGTTGATTACTCAAACTTACTCGAACGATCAGATATAAACGATAAATAATCAAACACCAGATCAAAAATAGTATTCAGCTCGGTAAAGTGGGCTGAATAGAAGCGACACAAACACAAAAGCACCGAGTTATCACCTCGGTGCTTTTTTATTTAACAATCAAAAGAGAAAAAGAGCGAAAAAAAAGACCGGCGGAGCCGATCGTCGTTTTCTGCGCTTATGGGGAAATATGGTCACCAAAAACTGAATAAAGAAGTAGAGCAAGCTCAAGTATATAGGTATGAACTGCAAAGTAACAGTTCAAGCCCTCGGTCTATTAGTATCGGTCAGCTAAACACATTACTGTGCGTACACCTCCGACCTATCAAACTCGTAGTC
>JAZQXE010000116.1:0-24222 GCA_045632705.1 Eubacteriales bacterium
CGTCGGACTTGCTTTTTACTACGTTTATGAGAACTACCCCGACGTTTGCCGTTACTTTCGAGACCTATCTCATCCGTCGTACGCCGGCAGTTACCTTGCCGCGCTTACTATAGAATATAAAACGCAAAGAGAGCCTCGCGGAAACTGATTCCGCGAGGCTCTCTTTATATTATTTTTTAAATCCCGTCGCGGGGAATCCCGCACCGTTGAAGAGGTTTGTCATCGGATTGTTACGATAAAAGAGAGATACGTGCGCGATGTTCTCTGCGGCGGAGATGACGAGCGTCTGCTCGACTATCTCGCACTTGTACTCCGTTATCCTCTCTCCGTCCTCACCGACAAGCTCAAGGCTCTTTATCTTGCCCTCTGCTCGTAGGCCTGATGAGTGAGAAAAGAGTATGATCGCTACCTTGCCGTCGATCTTACATTCCTCGGCAAACGGCCCGCACCATTCGCATCCCTCGCCGAGCACGTTTGCTCTGTACGCCAGATACATACGCTCGGCAATCTGTTTTTTTCTTCTCGGATGGATGTCGTCTATCTCTCCGAGGTCGGTCGTTGTGATATAGCTCACGCCCTCGACCGCACCATCTTTTATCACCTTTCTCTGATATTCGCGCACCTCGGCAAAGTTGACCTTTCCGTTGTTGTATTCGCCAAAGTCACAAAGCTCCGTCGTGATAAAATGCAGCTTCTCATCTCGCAGTTGCTCGCGCCAGCTGTCGACTAACAGACAAAACAGCTTGTCGTATGGCGGGTCGTGCGGGTGTGAGGCGTTTGATTCTCCCTGATAGAAGATACACGCGGCAAACGAAAAGGAGCATAAACGGGAAAACAGCATAGAATGCAGCTCACCGCATCTGTTGTACGGGTAATACAGCAGCCCCGCCTCCTCCCTGTCTCTCTCGGAGGTGAACATCCCCTTTTCCCGTAGCAAGTCCCGATCTATCCAGCTTTCTATGCAGGTAGCGCCTCTGTTACAGCTGACCAGTCCTACGCAGACGCCCTCGCGGCTCGCGTAAGCGCCAAAGTAATAGGCGACGGCCGACATCTCCATCGCATTTTCCACCGTCGCATTTTTCCAGGCAAACTCGGTGGTCGTCGTTTGAAGCTCAAAGAGGCGCAGGTCCTCTCTGTCCCTCATATCTCCCTTGTCGTGATAGCATTTTCGCAGAACTATCTCCATATTCGATTGGCCTGCGCAGAGAAATACGTCACCTACGTACACGTCGTGTATGAGGTACTGCTCGCCGTCAAGGGAGAATTTCATTTCATAGGGCCCGCCGGCCGAGAAGATGCCGAGCGAGACCGACCATTTTTCTTCGCCCAGACGGAAGCGGTAGTCCTTGCCGAGAAAGCTGACTGCCAGCTCTCCCGCACCCTCACCGCATACGTACAGCGGCTTTCCTCTCTGAAATACCGCCCCGTCCTTGTATATGATACCGAGCGTCATCGTCTTATTCGAGTGAGCTTGTATCGGTGTATCCGTTTACGCTGAACAGACGCTCAATGACGTTGAGTCTGAATACGTTTACCCAGGATACGAGCCATCCGTTGAGGTGTCCCTTGTCGTCTACGTTCTTTCTGTGGTGCCAACGAGCCTGATAGAACGCCTCGTTTTGCGATCCTATCGGACGAGTCAGACCGTGGATGACGCGGTTGTTTTCGTCTGCGATGCACTGAGTGGAATTGAACCACATCATACGTGCGCGGGTGCGCCATCTGTCGTCTCCTGTATATTCTGCAAGGCGCAACCATTCGCAACACATAAGCTCACCCCACTGGTCGAGTGCGGGGTGCTGAACGGAAACTGCCGTAGCACCCGAGGTGTAGTAGCCGTATTTTGTAAATTCAGCCTCAGGGCCGTAATGCGCGTCGTAAACGAACATCCATGAAGCGAAGTAGTAGGACGCCTTCGTTGCCCAGGTGAGATATTTTTCTTCCTTCGTCAGCTCATAAAGGTCGAGTGCCGCTATGATGACGGGGCCTGCCGTCTCCTTGTCTACGCAGGTGCAGTCGATAGCTCCCGCCGTGCATACGAAGTTGTCGATATCGCGCTTGACGTAGAATTCAAGTGACTTTTTCGCGTATTCAAGGTAACGCTCGTCTCCTATGATCTTGTATCCGTCGCAGAGCGCCATCGTGACGAATGCCCCTATCGTGCCGCGCTCCTCCTCGCATCTGCCGTCAAAGTGCCACGCCTTTCCAAATGCAAAGTCTTCGCTGTAATTATCGCAGAAAAAGTCAAGTATCTTGATTCCGAATTCTTTATAGTCGGGACGGTCGATGCCGTGTTCCTTTAGTAGCTTATAGACCTTGAGCATTTCGCACGCCGCCCATCCCGTATTACACGTCTCGGGCAGCCATCCCGTCTTGTAGCTTACGTTTGCCGCCCACGACTTTGAGGGATCGCGCGGAATGTAGTTCCAGTCCTTGCCCTCGGTGTACCACTCGTAGTGAGCGAGCAAAAGACCGCTGTCAGACTGCTTGTCGCGCCAGCTGTCGCATACTGCGAGCGCTCCGTCGAGCAGCTTCTGCTCTCCCGTGCGGAAGTATTCGAGCAGATGCATACGCGAGTTCATTATGTTCTGTCCGCACCAGCCTACCTCATAGTGCGGAACCATATAGTACCCCTTTTCTGTCGGGTGTATTCCGGTCGAGAATACTGCTCTGCCCTTATGCTCTGAGAGGAGCAGGCGTGAGTATTCAATGCCGAGTCTCCAGAGCTCCGCGCAGGTGCGGTTTCTCTCTTTATTGAAAGAGAATATCTCGAGCGCACGGTCGAGAGTCTCGGCAATTCCATAGTTTTCGTACTTCGGTACCGCCGCGAGAATATATGAGCTGCATTCAAAGCTTGCAGAGGGCTCAAGCGTCAGGTACGTGTCGAGTCTGTCGGTATATCTGTCGTTTTCGTAGTAGGTGTAGGGCGCCTCCGTTATCGGCCAATAGATGCGCTGCTCATACTCGCCTCCCTCGGCGTCAAATATAGAGCAGGAGCTGACCAGACTGTCGGGCGTTTCGTCGCTGACGAAAAGTGAAAGTGCGAGCTCTTTTGTTTCCGTCATAGTGCAGGAGGGTATGGAGGTGCGCTCGTACGCGTGTATCCACGCTTCACCGTTGTCAGCGTACATTCCCTTCGGCTCCTTGCCCTCGCCCCATTCGTTTCCGTTGTAGCTTACGCAGGGAACGAGGTATCTGTTGGGAGAAAAACAGGTGCGAAGCGCAAAGATGAACTTTACAGTCTTCGTCTCCTGCGTGTCGTTTATCAGCCTTCTCGTTATCTTGAACAGTCCTCTGCCAAGATCGGTAAATGACTCGGCAACGGTGTATCCGTTACCCTCGTATCCGCCTTCGACAGCCGTGAGGGAAATCTCCTTTCCGCCTTCTTCAACGATGGGAGGCAGGATATCTGCGATGGCGTTCTTTTTGCTGTCGCCGATGGAATAATTGCCGTTTGAATTTGTGATATACATTTGTTTATTCCTCCGTTTTGTAGAGTTCTTTATTGTCTTTACTGCGTGATATATTTTATGATAGCCAACGCGTCTCGGTTGTTTATCTTTCCGTCAGCGTTTACGTCCGCGCGCTTTTGCGTTACGCTATCGGCCCTCCAACCGCTCAGATACCTTATCAGTACTGTGAGATCGGCGTTCGTTATGCTTCCGTCACCGTCTGCGTCCATCGGTATTTCGGGCGTGTACTTTTCAATCTCCAGCGAATATACCTCAGCCGTGTGTATGCCGTTTGGACTTGTTGCGAAAACGTAATAGAGTACGTCCTCTGCGACGTAGAGCGAGTATACCGACTCTGCGCTTCCGCTATTGCATTTTATCGTTTTTAAAACGTGCCGCTCGCCCGTCGTTATATCGTATTCGCATATATCGACGCTGCCCGAATACGCCTCGCCCTCGGAATAGTAGAGCCTGTCACCGTAACCGCAAAATCCCGAGTTCATTCCCTCGTAGTAGGAGCCCGAGCCGTGAACGAACGCGCGGCTCTCGATATAAAACAGCTCCGTCGCGCTTCCGCTTTCTATATCGTAGCGGGTGAGCATACTGCTGCCCGGCTCAATATAATATATGTCGGAAGAGTAGGCGTACACGGGTTTGTTCAGCTCACGCCAGAACATATCGTCGTATCTGTCCGAGAAGGTAAGACGCTCGGAGGACATATACACCCAGTCGTAGTGGTCAGTCTCTGTTATCTTTTCTTCCGAGCAGAGAAGATTCTTGTGGGAAACGTACCCCTTGTAGTCGTATCCTCCCCATAGCGGGTCGTCATGCGTTATATCGACGTGATAGGAATGACCGTCTATCGTGACTACGTTCCAGATATGTACCATTTTTTCCGAGTAGGCGGCTGTGACCTCTATGCCGAGTCTTGAGAGTATCTCGGAGTAAAGAAGCGTGTAAGCCTCGCATACGCCCTTCTTTTCTTTTAGCATAGTGTACGAGTCGAATATCTCGTAGCTTTTGTCGTATTCGTAGACCGCCGCTATATACTCGTGATAGAAGACCGCCGTCTCAAAGTCGCTTGTGAGAGTGTGGGAGAGGGAGAGCAGCTGCTCTATCATACCATCGTATTCCGCTCTTGCCGAGTCAAGCTCACTGCCCGTGTACTTGTACTGCGGTATGAGATACGCAACGTATCCCGAGGAGTAGGTCGCGTAGCTGAAGCTCTTGTCAACGTGAAATAACGACGGCTCGTCTATCGTAGCCTTATAGAGAAGCGAGCGCAGCTGCTCCAGGTTGATGCGGTAGCCTCTCTGATATATCTCTATCGTCTGCGCGCAAGCGCCGAGCTGCTTTATGAAATACGACACTATCGCTTCCTCGTTTGACAGTCCCGTGACGGAAAGGGCAGATGCGATAGAGTCGCTGTATATTACGCTTTCGTCGTTTTCTTCCGACTCGATCACTTCGACAAGCTCCCCTCTCGGAAGCAGAGTGTCGGGCTCCGCGTTTACGCTCTGCGGCATCAGTATGGCAGAGAACAGAACGACGAGAGAAAAGATCGCTATGGCATACTTTTTCATTCAAGCTCCTCCGTATTCAGTGTTTGTCGGGTAGTTTTGCCTTTACGTTTTCAGTATAGGTCATACACCCTCATTTGTCAATTGAAAAAACAGAATACTTGATTTTTTCTGCAAGATTTTTTGTTCCGTATTTTACATCGCGGGCGCAAAAACAAGAGTGTGAATATAATTTTTTGAATACGCTTATAAATATTGACAAAAAATAGCGTATGATGTATAATTATTAGAAACTGTTATATTTAAACAAGAGGGCAATAGCAATGAAAAGAGATTTGATAAAGAGCCTTTACGCCGATATGCAAAACTACGACGGCAAGAGCGTGGTGCTCGGCGGCTGGGCAAGAAGCATCCGAGATTCAAAGGCATTCGGCTTTATTGACCTGAACGACGGCAGCTGCCACAAGGGCTGTCAGGTCGTTTTTGAGAGAGAATTTATAGATAACTACGACGAGATAGCAAAGCTCAACGTCGGCTCTGCCGTCGTTGTTTGCGGTACGGTAGTGCTCACTCCCGACGCAAAGCAGCCTTTTGAGATAAAGGCAACGAGCGTTGCGGTCGAGGGTACGTCCACGCCCGACTATCCTCTCCAGAAAAAGAGACATACCGTAGAGTATCTGCGCGAGCAGGCGTATCTCCGTCCGAGAACGAATCTCTTCTCGGCTGTTTTCAGAGTAAGAAGTGAGGTAGCCTTCGCCATCCACGAGTTTTTCCATTCACGTGGCTTCGTTTACGTTCATACCCCCATCATTACGGGTAGCGACTGCGAGGGCGCAGGTGAAATGTTCAGAATAACCACCCTTGACGTAAACGATCCCCCTCGCACCGAGAGCGGAGAGATAGATTGGTCGCAGGATTTCTTCGGAAAGAGCACCAACCTTACCGTATCGGGACAGCTTGAGGGTGAGACCTACGCTATGGCTTTCGGTAACATCTACACCTTCGGCCCGACCTTCCGTGCCGAAAACTCAAATACCGCGCGTCACGCGGCAGAGTTCTGGATGATCGAGCCCGAGATCGCATTTGCGGATCTTTCTGACAATATGCAGCTCGCGTGGGATATGATAAAGCATATCATCAATCACGTTCTCGCTACCTGCAAGCAGGAGCTTGAATTCTTCAATAACTTCGTTGACAAGGGACTTCTTGACAGACTCAACGCCCTTGCCGCTTCCGATTACGTCAAGGTTACCTACACAGAGGCTGTAGACCTGCTCAAAGCGTCGGGCGCGGAGTTCAAGTACCCCGTTGAGTGGGGAATGGATCTTCAGACCGAGCACGAGAGATATCTCACCGAGCAGATATACAAAAAGCCCGTGTTCGTTATCGACTATCCGAAGGAGATCAAGAGCTTCTATATGAGACTCAACGACGACGGAAAGACCGTTGCGGCTATGGACCTTCTCGTTCCCGGTGTCGGAGAGATAATCGGAGGAAGCCAGAGAGAAGAGCGTATCGATATGCTCCTTGCGAGAATGGAGGAGTGTGGTCTAAAGGAAGAGGACTACTGGTGGTACGTTAACCTCAGACGCTACGGCGGAACGAAGCACGCAGGATACGGACTCGGCTTTGAGCGTATTATTATGTACCTCACGGGCGTATCAAACATTCGTGACGTTATTCCTTATCCCAGAACGGTATCGAACGCCGAATATTAAAAAACACAAACGTGCGGAGGATGCTGGTATTTCTCCGCACGTTCTTTATGATGAGGTACAGATGAAACGTATATTGCTTATAGCTACGGGCGGTACGATAGCGTCAAAGCAGACCGAGTACGGTCTTGCCCCCGAGATAAACAGTACGGAGCTGCTCGGATGTGTCGGAGAGGTGCGCCGTATATGCGAGGTCAGCACCTATCAGCTATCGAACGTCGACAGCACAAACATCACCTGGCGCGATTGGCAGAATATGTGCCGATGCGTCAAGGAAAATTACGACGAGTACGATGGATTTGTCATCACTCACGGAACGGATACGATGGCGTATACTGCCGCCGCCCTTTCCTATATGATACAGAATAACAAAAAGCCGATAGTCATAACGGGCTCTCAAAAATCCATATATGAAAAGGATACCGATGCAAGAAACAATCTCTGGGGTGCGTTTCTGTACGCGGCGGACGAGCGCGCGTGCGGCGTTCATATAGTCTTTGACAACAAGGTCATCCTCGGTACGAGAGCGAAAAAGGTAAAGAGCAAGAGCTATAACGCCTTTGACAGTATGGGCTATCCCGACGTTGCGGTCATACGCGGCGGCAGCGTCCTCTCTTTTATCAGGGAAGAGATAACCGAGTCTTACCCCACCTTTTCCGATGAGCTGTGTCCGAGAGTTTTCTATCTCAAGCTCACCCCCGCGACCGATTACGGTATTCTCGAGTACGTTCTTGACGGTTACGACGCCGTTATCATCGAGAGCTTTGGCGTCGGGGGGCTTCCCGAGAGCGAGTATATATACGATATGCTCGTAAAATTCAAGGAGCGCGGCAAGCCCGTGATAATGACGACGCAGGTGGCGCTGGAGGGAAGCGACCTTCAGACCTACCGAGTCGGCTCGGTGCTCAAACGCGACTACGGCGTTATCGAGGCGTACGATATGACCAGCGAGGCGGTAGCCGCAAAGACGATGTGGGCACTTCCGCGCTCAAAGAGCATAGATGAATTTTCACAATTATTCTTAAAGCCCGTGTTTGCGGACATCTTGACTTAAAGCGTCGGAGGATATTATGATAGGATTTTCAAAAAAAGGAATATGCAAGGACGATTCGCGTGCGGATGCGGTGCTTCTCGCTCCGATGGTTGAGTTTTACGGAGAGGATGCGGAGCGTCATTGCACGGAGAGCGGTAACGGATACGAGTGCGGTGCGCTCGTCATCAGGGACAGCGTGAGCGAGATAGGCGATGGCAGATACGTCATCAAAAGACACGTAGAGAATACCTCTGCCGAGCTTCTCAGATTCAAGGACGTCATTCGCGTAGCGGATAACTTTTGCGCGAGTAAATACCTCATTCCCTGCATACTTTATAACGGAAACGAGCACGGCTCGTCAAACACTCCGAGAAGCTACGAGACGGAAGGGCAGAGCTGGATACTTTCTTATGACAGAATGGGAATACCCTCGTGTACGCTGACAGAAAACGAGAAAACGGGCGTTGCGCTTTTTGCTTCGGCAAAGGACGCGGTGTCGCTTATCTCCTCTTGCTCGCTAAAATGTGAAAACGGCGTCTTTGAGCATAGGATATACCATCCCGTGACGGAAGCGCCCTACACGTATTCTTCAAAGAACGTAATGTCGGAGCGCTACGATACCTACCATACGCTCGCGGGCGGTGACTCGCTTGATATGGAGGCGTATCTGTGCGTGCTTGAGCCAAAATATGAAAACTATGCGTGCGCCTCACTCATCGACGCGGCGCTCGAGCTTCTTTCCCCCATACACGACCCGTCTCTCTCACCCGAAAGAGTAAAAGAACTCGGTATCTCATTTGCAAACGCACTTTTGTACGACTACAAGGGCAAAAAACTGATAATCACCCACTACGCACAGCGTCTTTTCCGCTATCAGCACATGGTAAAGATAACGCTTGAGGAGATGGCGCAGATGATGCGCGATCCCTACTACACGGAGCTGGGCGCTTTTGACGAGCGCTTTGAGATGGGATGGGCAGACCAGAATCTGCTCAACGCGAGAATGCTCGCCCTCGACGCGCACGAGCGTGGAGACGATGCGGCGCTCGCAACCGCTATCGGTATATTCGACGCTTTTGCCGAGACTCAACGTGAAAACGGACTTTGCTATACTCTCTACGAGCAGAACTTTGATCCCGATGCCGAGCAGAATGCAACTCCCGACGTATGCAATCTCGGATGGGGTGCGGCGGAGATGCTTCGTATGTACAACTTCCTCAAAGGCATCGGAATAGACAAGCCCGAGTACGCGCGCTTTGCCGAAAGAGTATGCGACTTTATGATAGAACGCTACAACGGCGAGTGCGGCTACGGCAAGTCCTATCGTATGGACGGCACGCCCGCGCAGACGCAGGGCTCGATCGGCGGATTTATGATAGTTGCGATGCTTGAGTGCTACCGCCACAGCGGAAATGAAAAGTATCTTAAAAATGCGATAGAAGCGCACGATTTCTACTACGGGCGTGACCTTGACAACTTCGTTTGTACGGCGGGTGCGCTTGACTGCGCGTCTATCGACAAGGAGACGGCGTATCCCTTCGTCGTATCTTCTCTTGAGCTTTACGATATAACGGCAGACGTCCGCTATATCGAGCGCGCGGAGAAGGCGGCGGTGTACTTCACGTCATGGATGTTCTTCTACGACGTACTCTATCCGACGGGCAGTGAATTTACCGAGTACGGATATCGCACGACGGGAGGCACCGCGATAAGTGCCGAGCATCACGCGATAGATTCCTGGGGCTCGATCATCGCTCCCGAGCTTTGCAGACTTGCGGCTCTTACGGGAGAGGAAAAGTGGAAGCGCATAGCGCGTCTTATGTGGGCAAACGCAATTCAGGGTATGACGCTTGACTCGGAACATATCATTCACGGAGTCAACCGTCCCGTAGGATCGCAGAACGAGGGCTTTTTCCAGGCGAGATGGACGAAGTACCGCCCCACCTGCGAGGAGCGCGGACACTACAACGATTGCCTCTCCGCCTGGACGGGTGCTTACCGTATGAAAACGGTAAATGCGCTTGTCGGCACGGAGTACGACGACGTGATAAGATAAATTGTAGAATAAAGAAAAAAGCATTATCGGATGCGTCGTTTGCATCCGATAATGCTTTTTCGTTATTGTGTCATTTTGAGAGTCGTGAAAACTCGCGTATTATCTCTACCGTTACGTCGGATGAGAGCTGCATACCCTCGACCGTATTATGCTCGTATGGACCGTGGAAGGCGTATCCGCCAGTGCCGATATTCGGACAGGGGATCCCCATATAGCTTATATTCGCGCCGTCCGTGCCTCCGCGTATGGGGGAGGTCTTGGGGGTGAGTCCCGCGTTTTCTATCGCTTTTTTCGCTACGTCGATGACGTATTGATTTTTCGGCGTGAGGACGACGTCTGCCATATTTCTGTACGAGTCGGTTATCTTTACCTCTGCCGTACCCTCACCGAATCTGCGGTTGAGCTCCTCCGTCACCTCACGCATACGAGCCTTTTTCTCCTCGAGCTTTTCTCTGTCGTGGTCGCGGAGAATGTAGGTCATATTCGCACCCTCGACGTTTGCCTCGAGAGAGAGCAGATGGTAAAAGCCCTCGTAGCCCTCGGTGTACTGCGGTCTTTCTTTCTCCGAGACGAGCGTGTCCGCCAGTGCCGCTATCGAGGCTGCGTTTTTCATAACGTTCTTTGCAGTGCCCGGGTGCACGTTGTTTCCGCGTATCGTGATCTTTGCGCTTGCCGCGTTGAAGTTTTCGTATTCAAGCTCTCCCTCAGCCGAGCCGTCAAGGGTATAAGCACATACAGCACCGAAAACCTCAGGCTCAAATCCTGCCGTTCCGGCACCGATCTCCTCGTCGGGAGTGAAGCAGACGCTCACTCTGCCGTGAGGTATTCCCTCACTTATCACTCTTTGCAGAGCGTCCATAATGATAGCGATACCCGCCTTGTCGTCAGAGCCGAGAAGAGTACTTCCGTCCGAGGTGATGAGCGTTCTGCCGGCCAGTCCCGCAAGATGAGGGAAGTCGGCGGTGCGTATCACTCTGCCCGAGGGGAGAGTTACGTCCCCTCCGTCGTAGTTTTTGTGTACGACGGGCGTTACCCCCGCACCCGAAAAGTCGGGAGCGGTGTCAACGTGAGCGAGAAAGCCGACCGTCGGCGCGTTCTCGCAACCGTCGGTTGCTTCAAGATGTGCGTAAACGTAGCATTTGTCGTTGCAATACGCCCCCGACAGACCAAGCTCGTGCAGCTCCTCTACGAGCTTGCGTGCGAGAGTGAACTGCTCCTCGCTTGAAGGATTTACCTTTTCAGCGTCAACGCTTTGCGTGTTTATCTTAACGTACGAGAGAAATCTCTCTTTTATAGATGTCAGTTTCATTTCTTTTCCTCAGTTCGTTCCCGATACGGTGACGTTCTTCATCTTCAGCGCAAGCGGACCTGCGTAGTCGAAGTCCTCGTACGTCTCGCTTGAAAATTCAAAGGTGTCGCACACGTCTTTGATGTTTCCGCTGACCGAGCCTCCCGTGATCACCTTTACGCCGTTTTCGTCGCAGAGATAACCCAGACGTATCTCACCGCCAAAGTAACCGTCGAGCGGATCGAACTGGAAGTCGGAGAAATATACGACGTGCAGGCTTCCCGCCGTCTTCATTTCTTCAAGCGCCGTATTTCCTGCCGCCATCTCGAGCTTTACGTATTCTCCCGTCGGCTTTATGCCGAGGTAATGGCTGAATCTCGCTCCGCCAAAGTACGACGCGAGCTTTCCGTCGCTTACAAGAGGCATATCCGCCATTTTGATACCCTCGCTGCTGTAGGGTGCCGTTGCCTTTGCGGTGACGTTGAGCTTCGTTATTGCCGCGTCCGACTGGAAGGAGTCACCCGGCTTTGCGTCCGAGTACTTTGCGTAAACGTTTGCGGCGTTTGCCTTCCACAGATAATAGCCGAGCATCTCGCGCACGCTGACGCCCTCGACGATGAGGTCGTACTTGCCCGAGGGAAGCTCACGCTTCGCCTTTGCTCTGTTCTTTACCTCGCGCAGATCCTTTTTCACTCTTTCTGCCAGCTCATCGTACTTTTCACCGACAAGAGAAAAATAGTCGAACATCTCTACGTCCTCTCCGTCCTTTGAGGCAACTACGACCTCTCCGTCGGTGCGGTATTGGGTAAAGCAAACGTCAATACCGCGCGAGTTTACTATTCTCGTTTTTGTTTTCTTTGCGAATATTTCCGCTGAATTGATAAACGTAAGCGAATCCGTTTCGTTTTTGAAGATAGCGCTTGCATATCCCTCTGCAACAAACGAGAGGGAAGCGTCGCGAGCGTCGCTTGCGGCGTTTTCTGCTTCGGGGGAGGCGAGCTCGTAATAGGGATTATCTACGCATCCTGCCGCAAAGTAGCCGTCGGATATCTTCTTTTTCATTTCAAGTGCCGACATACCGTCAAAGAGAAGCACGTTTGCAGATCCTCGCATGAGCGTGCCGTTCTTCTCGTGGTCGTTATATACGGTCAGCGTGCATTTGTAGACGCTTTTGGAACGCTTGACGTCAAGTCTCTTTTTGATAAAGTAGAGCTCCTCGCTCTCCTCGTTTTGCTCGGTAACGAGATAGACGCTTATCCCAAGCTCACAAAGAATCTTTTTTATCTGATCTATCATCTTGGCGTCCTCCCTTAACCTAAAGTTATCTTTGCTTTGATATACGGGCCGCCGTCAGAGACCTTGACCCATTCTTTGTGGCCTTTTCCGCAGTATCCCGTACCGAAAAGGTCGGTGTTTTCGCTCATCATCGAGATGGAACTGAGAAGATCCGGCACGTATCCCGTGAGAACGACGGGAGAAAAGATCTTGCCCGTCAGCTTGCCGTCCTTTATCTCTCTCGCTATCGTGACCATACATTGAATACCCCAGTTTTTCGGGTCTTCCATACCGCTTCTCGCTTCTTCAAGCAAAAATCCGTATTTGACGGAGGCTATCATATCCTCCGTTTTGTCTTTTCCACCCTCAAAGAAGGTGTTGGTCATTCTCGTGTACGCCTTCTTTTCAAAGCTCTCGCGTCTTCCGTTGCCCGTCGGTTTTATTCCGAGAGCTCCCGCCGCTACCTCGTCGCATATTCCGCCGACAAGGATACCTCGGTCGATTATGAGAGTGTCGGTCGAGAGGTTGCCCTCGTCGTCAAAGAAGAAGGTAGCCGACTGGTCTACCGCGCACGCGGTGTCACGCATGGTAACGAGCTCCGACGCTACGTACTTTCCGATGTATTCGCGTGCGAGCGCTCTGTCCTTTACGAACATATCCATCTCGACGCCGTGACCGAACGCCTCGTGTACTATCATACCCGTTACGTCGGGAGCACAGATACATTCGTACTCTCCGGGTATCATCTGCTGCGCGTCGAGAAGATCGGTTGCGTTTTTGACCGTCTTTGCTATTCCTTTTTCACGGAGCTTTTCTATTATCTCGGCACCGCCGAGGCAGGAAGCACCGCAATAGCTGTCCTTTATCTTGTCTCCCTTTTTGGTCAGCGTGAGCAGAGTAGCTGCCGACCACATTACGTTCTCGGTCATATCCTTGTTTTTAGAGAGAAACATTTTTGAATATTTCTGGAACGTGAATCGTGCGATGGCGTCAAATACGCGCTCGTCTGCCGCGAGCGTTTTTGCTCTTACGTCCGTGAGTGAAGAAACGATACTCTCGTCTCCGAACTCCTCGGGGTCGATCTCGCACGTCGTCGAGCGATCGAGCACGCACGGCTCGTCGCACGGCTTGTGCGTGCTTCTGTCCTCGTAGCCGTTTTCGGAGCGGTAGACGTCGGAGCTTGCCAGCTGCTCTGCCTTTGCGAGTATATCGGGGATATCTGCGTCCGACAGAGAGGAGAACGAATGCTCGTATATCTTTCCGCCTGCGAGAAAACGAACGACAAAGCCGCGGTTGCAGTACAGCGGCTCGTCACTGATAACGGTGCCCGAACGCTGAACGCGGTAGTTTTTACCCTGCGCGTCGACGCAGAGGATAGATGCGTATTCGTATTTTGCGAGGAGTTGCCCGAGCAGTTTTTTTGCCGTGGGGCGCACTTCGCCGAGATATGCGCTTGCTTTTACGTCTTTCATAGCTTTTTCCTCTTCAGAATTTATGAGATTGAGGCTTTTTCTTTGCCTTACGTTAAAGATAATGTCCTTTACAGTATCATATCATACACTGCGCTCTTTTTCAATAAAAAAAGACCTATTTTCCCAAACTGTTTGCGCAGATGGGGAAAATAGGTCTTTGATGGACCGTTTACTCGTCTTATTCAGTGAAAGGAAGTTCGGTCATACGGAGATTAGTGCATCCGTAAGGAACGAGCGTCATCTTTGCGCTTGCTCCGACGGCGCGTCTGTCGGTAGGATACTTTGCGGGAATGTTGCGGTAGCCGTCAGCCATTTCCCAGTTGATAGGAGCGAGATCCGCCTCTATCTTGAGCATGGGAGCCGTGCGTGAGAAGGGAGCGTCACCGCCCTCGCACTCGATCACCTTAAACGAGTCGGATGCAAAGCCGAATGCAAACTCGCCGTCACGGTAAACGTACCAGTCGCAGTAGGGAGCCTTTCTCTCAACTTCGTTTCTGACGTACTCGTGCATCTCCCATCTGCCGTTTATGGGAAGGGAGAATACCAGCGGTCCGTAGTTGACAAAGTAGAGCTCTCCGCCGAGAGTCTTAAGCTCTACCTCTCTTGAAAGCTCAAGCTTAACGCTCGTCTCACCGTTCCAGCTGCGAGCGACGCAAACGTAGTCGGTCTTGTCTATTACCTTGCCGTCGAGCTTAACTTCCTTTGCCCAGGAGGGAATTCTTATCTTGAGCTTGAACTCAACGGGGGCAGAGGTGCGCACGCAATATTCTACAGTGTTGCGGAAGGGGTAGAGGGTCTTTGTTTCTATCTTTACGTCGACACCGCCTACCTTGGTAGAGAGGATAGCGGGGAGGGGCATTACGCTGACTATGTCATCGCCCTCTCTCATAAATATGCTCTGGCAGAGCTTGGGCCAACCCTGGTTGAAGTTTGCGGTGCAGCAGCCGAAGTGAGGCTCAAGACCGAAGATGTGAGATCCCGGGCCGTTTGAGCGGAAGAGGCTCTTTCCGGGGAAAGGAACGCACTCGATCTGGTTGGACTGCTGGTCGTACTGATGTGCCCACATATCCTCCGTGAGAGTAGCGGGGAGTCCGTTGAACGCCGCGCGCTCGAGACGGTCAGCCCACTTGACATCTCCCGTCTGGGAGAAGAGAAGCTCAGCCGAATACATCAGCTCAACGATAGAGCACAGCTCCGTACCCTGAATGGGGCTGATACCCGACAGACACTCGTCACCCGTAAAGGCACCAAAGCTCGTCGCGTTGTACTTTTCAAGTACGTCCCAGAGCTTCTGCGCGTAGTCGTCGTATTCCTTGCCGAGCAGACGGCAGCTTACTGCCTCTGCCTTGAGCGCCATCATAATGTTAACTATATGAGTTTCAAGTCTCCAGTGGTTTATCGGCACCTTCCAGTCGTCAAGGAAGGTCTCGTAATCCGCACCCTGCTCCTTAAGTATCTTGCAAAGCTCGAGCATCCACTCTTCTTTTCTTTCTTCGTAGAGGCGCTCGATCGCCATAAAGCACTCAAACCATCTGAACTTGCCCCATCTTGCAAGTGCAACTTTGCCGTCACGGAGAAGCTCGTAGAGATTCTTGAGAGTCTTGTACGCTGCTTCAACGGCACGTGCGTCCTTTGCACAGTCGTAGTAGACCATAAGGACCTTCGTTATGAGTATAGCTCCCCACAGGTCGTACGTAGCTCTTTCCTCTTCCTTGCAGGGACATATCCAACCGTCGGGATTCTGTCTTTCGATGATAGCGTCTACGTATCTCTTGGCTCTTTGCTGCTTGTCTTCGTCGTCAAGCAGGTAAGCGAGAACTATAAAACCGTCGAGCCAGTAGGGAACTCTCTCCCATCCTTCAGCCTCGCCGCCGATCCACGCACTGTCGCGTACGTCTCTCCATACCTTGTCAAGAGCTCCCGACAAGCCGTTTGCCTGGATCTCGAGCTGTTTTTTCGTCCAGCCTGACGGCTTTATTTCGTCAGGTGAAAAAAGATTGAACTTTTGCATAATAGCGCCTCCGTATATTATTATTGTAAAAAACAAAATTAACCAAATACAGAATAGCATATATCCGTGTGAAATACTATGCAAAAATCAAGGAAAAGTTTGCAAAAATCACGATATTCCCCAAAAAGAAAAGATTGTCTATTGAAAAATAAAAGCATCGGTGTTATACTTTTTGACGTGATATGAGAATAACTGATATTGGGGGTGAGAAGATGGAAAAAGTGAGTTTTCATCATATTCCGACCTATAAAATGTGCGCTTTCAGGAGATTTGAAGAGGGCGAGAAGCATATTACGAGGTGCTGGCACGAGCACGTTTTGATATTTATGATCGACGGCACGCTCCGTTTTACTGAGGACGGAGAGGAAAAAGTTGTATGCAAAAATCACTATTATATACAAAAGGCGTTCCGTTTGCAATCCGCCGACTGCCCAAGTGAAGGGCCCTATTATTTCTGGGTGCATTTTGAGGGTGGCATTGAGGAGACGGACGACGGTATCGCGCTTGAGGGTGAGTACGACCCGCTGGTGATGCTTCCTCTTTTTAAAGAGATGGAGAGGATATGTCACGACACCTTCAGCACGAAATTTGAAAAGAGATTCGTATTCTACCGTCTGCTCGCAGCTCTTGATTCCTCGCAAAAGGAGGTAAAGAGCAGCTCACAGCTACTCGCTGAGAGGGTGCACGATCTTATCCTTGAGGAATATGCGAGCTCCTTTTCTATGGAGGAGGTCAGCAAAAGACTCGGATACAGCAAAAACTACCTCATCGACGTCTTTGACCGTCATTACGGGGTGACACCGTATAAATTCGCAAATCACCTGAGAATTGAAAAATCAAGGCAGCTTCTCATTTCCACCGATATGAGCTGTCAGAATATAAGCGACGCCTGCGGATTTTCCGAGTATTCCGCTTTTTACAAGCTTTTCCGTGCGCGCTTCGGCACGTCTCCCGGAGAATACAAAAAGAATATGCAGACCAAGCGATGATGACAAAAGACCTGCGTTTGACGGATAAAATTTTTCTTATTAACATTTTATCTATTTCAATGTGAGCTAATATGTGGTATAATCGAGTATAATTACAGTCCGGGGGAGTCAATATGAGACGATACAAGAATAACGCCCTCTCAAAAAATGACGTCGTGCGTGCCGACGCGCGCGACAGATTGCTCTTTGAGGCGGCGCTGGTTTTCGGAATAAATATAATATGTTATTTTTTGATGCTGCTCTATCAGTGGATGGGAGATATGTCCTATTCTCTGTGGGCGGATATAGAAACTCGCGGCGGCGTGCTTGAGATACTTTTCGACGTCGGCGCAAACGTCTTTTTCTATCTGACGAGCTTTCTCGGTACTGCGGCATTTTTCATCGGTGCCGCATACGTTTTGAGATTCGTAAGAGAAAAGAGATATAAAAAAGGCGTCGGTGCTTCTGTGATACTCTTTTTCGGAATGTTCGTGATAACCGCCATATCCCTCGTCGTCTTTCTCTTTAAGTACGTAGACGCGGAAATGTCGGGAGATACGAGTGTCGCACTCACCCAGCCGATAGCGATACTCGTAGACGCGGCGTATCTGCTCTTTAGAGTGGTTGCGCTGTATGCGTGTGCGTTCTTGCTCTCAAAGAAAGCACCCCCCCTCGACGTGCGCCTTTACGCTATCTCTGCGTCGGCTCTGATGTTTTTGTCAGCAACGCTCTTTGAGCTTATCGATACCACGATCCCCTACTTTTCCTCTTACGGCTTCAGCTTTAGCGGAATGCTCAGCGTGACGCTGTCATACCTGCTCTACGTTTTGCACGCGATATTCGGATATATCATCGTTATGCGCTTTTTCGCCTACGGAGGCAAGAAAGCGAAAAACGAAAAATAAAAGATTGAAAAAACGACATAAAAAGAAGAGAGCGATGCGGAAATGAGTTTCCGCGTCACTCTCTTTTCTTTTACTGATTGTTTGCGCGCTCGAGCCAGATGAGTCCGATATCGATAGCGTCAAAGAGTGAATCCTTGTCGCCCTGCTTTACTATTCTGTCTGCAAACGACTTTGACTGGTCGGTGCTGAGTACCTGAATGAGCACCTTTGCGGGTACCTCGTACTCACCGTCCTTTTTGTACGCCATGATAGTGAGAGAAAGAATATGTTTGTCGCTCATATTTCCGTAGCAGATGGAATCACCCTGACGGACGAGCGCTTTTCCTTTGTATTCGATGAACTGCGGAGCTTCGTTTGCCATAATGCACCCTCCTTATATATTTTTACCTTACAATGTTACACTAAAAAAGAGGTTTTGTCAAGGGAGAAGCAATAAGGTTGGCAAAAAAACAGGCGTCGGGACGCTTATTTTTTCTATCTTGTTGCCAAAGAGGGAATTTTGTGCTATTATTTAACGGAGGAAGTGATAAAATGACACTTGAAAAGCTGAAGCTGTATTTGTGGGACGTGCAGCTTTTTAAAAAAATGGCAAAAATAGCGATCCCCGTGTCCTTGCAGTCTCTTATCACCGTCGGTATCAGTTTGATGGACACGATAATGCTCAGCGAAATGGGAGACGCCCAACTCTCAGCCGCGTCTCTTGCGGGACAGTTTATAAATCTGTTTATGATATTCTGTATGGGCATCGGTATGGGCGCAAACGTGCTGACCTCTCGCTTTTGGGGTATGAAGGAGATAAACTCACTCAAAAAAGCGGTCACGATAATGATGCGCGTGGCGTTCGTATTCAGCCTTCTCTTTACGCTGGCGACGCTATTCTTCCCCGAGCTTATAATGCTTATCTACTCGGACGAGAGTGATATTATCGAATATGGCGTTCGATATCTGTGGTGGATGGTGCCGACCTATTTCTGCATGGGGTATTCTCTTACTCTGACGATAGTGCTCCGCTCTGTCGGACAGACATTTGTGCCCCTTATCTGCTCCGTCTGCGCGTTTTTCGTAAACGTCTTCTTTAACTGGATGTTTATCTTCGGAGAGCTTGGAGCTCCGAGAATGGAGATAGAGGGTGCGGCGCTCGGAACGCTTATTGCGCGTATCTTTGAGCTCGTATTTATCGGCGGATACTTCTTGATAGTTGACAGGCGCATCGCGTATCGCGTGCGTGATATGTTTATGAAATGCGGTGATCTTACCCGAGAATATATAAAGGTCAGTATCCCCGTTCTTATCTCGGACGGACTTCTTGCCTTCGGTAACAACGCCGTCGGAATGATAACGGGACATATGGGTAAGGCGTTCGTTGCGGCAAACTCGGTCACCGTCGTCGTGCAGCAGCTATCCTCGGTTTTGACGACGGGAGTTTCTAACGCGAGCGGGATCATCACGGGACACACGATGGGAGAGGGAGACTATAAAAAAGCACAGAGACAGGGGTACACCTTCCTTATTCTCGGAGGCGTGATAGGACTATTTGCCTCTGCTTTCATATTTATGCTCAGATCTTCTATCATAAATTACTACGACGTTTCGCCCGAGGCAAAAGAGATCGCGTACGAGCTGATGGACGCGATAATGTTTATTATGATCTTCCAATCAATGAATACCATTCTTACAAAGGGAGTTTTACGCGCGGGAGGAGACACGAGATTTCTTATGGCGGGCGATATTCTCTTTTTGTGGGTGGCGAGCATCCCCCTCGGCGCCGTTGCAGGACTCGTGCTCGGTATGGACGCCTTCTGGGTATATACGCTTCTCAAGATAGATCAGATAATAAAGTGCGTCTGGTGCTATTTCAGATTGCGCTCAGGAAAATGGCTGAAAAATATAAAAGCCTCGTAAAAGTAACGAAACGGGACGGAGAAACACGATCTCTCCGTCCCGTTTTTTTGTTTTTTATAGAATAAGAACTATTTCGTCTGCTCGCTTTCGTCTTCCTTGCGCGACTCGTCGATGTTTGCGACGAACAGGAATTTCCTGACTACGAACAGCAGAGATATTGCGATGACGCAGAGCAGTCCCTCGACTATATCAAACTGCTTTACTATCAGATGACGCGCGAGAGTAAAGAGTATGACCTCGATGACGGAGTCCATATTGTGTCTGCAAAGCATCTTCAAAAACTCGATACCGATGACGATGTTCAGACACTTGCCGAGGAATACGGTAAACTGCTCCGTTTCGATCAATTGTTTTGAGTCTGAGAACATATTTATAAAGAGTCCCGCCGTTTGCGCTACTATGAGTATGATAACTATCAGTGCCGCCACCAGCTCCAGATAGAAGGATATTTCGTATAGCAGCTTTTGTACGTTCGTTCTTCTTTGTACGTTTTTTTGATGTCTTTCCACTTCGCCCTCCGCAAGCAGTCGTTTTTTTCATTTTATCATAAAGCAACGTTTTTTGTCAATAGTCATCGCCATTGCTCTGGTATGGGCGGAGCAGCTTGACGTGCGAGCCCTTTGAGACGAGAATGCCGTCGTCGTTCATTTTCCTCAGCTCCCGCATCATCGCGCTGCGCTCGGAGCAGACGTATTTTGACAGCTCCGAGAGGGTAACGTTTATGTTGAATTCAAAGCTCCCCTCGGCCTCGGAGCAAACGAGGAAATACGCGAGCAGCTTTTCCCGTATCGTTTTCTTTGACACTATGTTCAGACGCAAAAGGTCCTTTTTCGATTGATCGGCTATGAGTCGGTATACGTTTTTTGTGAAACGCATATGATTTATACACGCGTTTTCGCAAAACTCGGAAATACGCTCGAAGGTAGTGTAAGCGACCTCCAGCTCCGTCTGTGCTATTATCGTGTAGCAGTCGTCAGCGCTCGGATTTATGAAAGCGGCACCGAATACCCCCTCGCCCTCGTAGATGTGCGAGAGATACTCGTCTCCAAAGTAGTTTGAAACGTACATACGCGCCGTACCCGAGAGAATGATACCTACCGTGTTTTCGGATACGTCGGAGGCAGGGTAGGAAACTACCGTTTCGCCCGGCTGATATTTTTTTATCTTTGCGCAAAAGCAGGACAAAACGTCTATCAGTCCCGCTCTGTCAAGACCATCGTAGAGTATGCTGTTTTTCATCTTGTATCCCTTTCGTTTTTGTGTTGATATACGTCCTTTTTACAGTATATCACATAACTGTTGCAATTGCAACAGTTATTTCAAAATAAGCCGTGTATAATGTCAAGGCAAGGAAATTTTAGGATATCATTGTGTAATTTCCACAAAATCAAGCATTGGTAAATAATCAAAACAACATATATAAAAAGATAAGGAGAGACATATGCAGGTAGTAAAGAGAGACGGAAGCTCCGTGCTTTTTGACAGACAAAAGATAGTTATCGCGATCCAAAAGGCAAACGCCGAGGTCGAGCCTGCCGAGAGAGCAACGGCAGAGCAGATAGACGAGATCATCGAGTATATCGAGGGCAAGCACCGTCAGAGAATGCTCGTTGAGGATATCCAGGATATTATAGAAAAGCGCCTTATGATGTACGGCAAGCACGCTCTTGCAAAGATATACATCATATATAGATATACAAGGGCTCTTGTCAGACGCGCAAACACGACCGACGACTCCATCCTTTCGCTCATTCAGAACTCCAACAAGGACGTAATGGAGGAAAACTCCAACAAAAACGCAATAATCGCCTCTACCCAGCGTGATCTTATCGCAGGAGAGGTATCAAAGGACCTTACCCGCCGCGTGCTTCTCCCCGAAAAGATATCAAAGGCACACGACGAGGGCGTGCTCCATTTCCACGACGCCGACTATTTTCTTCAGCCGATATTCAACTGCTGTCTTGTCAACATCGGAGATATGCTTGACAACGGCACGGTAATGAACGGAAAGCTCATTGAGAGCCCCAAGAGCTTCCAGGTCGCTTGTACTATCGTGACGCAGATAATTGCGGCGGTAGCATCGAGCCAATACGGCGGACAGAGCGTCGATATCAGACATCTCGGAAAATATCTGCGTCGCAGCCGTGAGAAATTCTATAACAACATCCGCAAAAAGCACCCCGAGCTTGACGAAGCAACGGTCGCTTCTCTTGCGGACGACAGAACGCGCGACGAGCTTCGCTCGGGCGTTCAGACCATACAGTATCAGATAAATACCCTTATGACCACAAACGGTCAGTCTCCCTTCGTTACGCTCTTTTTGCACATTGATGAAAATGACGAGTACGTCGAGGAGAATGCGACCATCATCGAGGAGATACTCCGTCAGCGCTACGAGGGAATAAAGAACGCCGTCGGCGTTTACGTTACCCCCGCATTCCCCAAGCTCGTGTACGTGCTTGACGAGTGCAACTGCCTCGCGGGCGGAAAGTACGACTATATCACCAAGCTCGCCGTCAAGTGCTCGGCAAAGCGCCTGTACCCCGACTACATCTCTGCAAAGAAGATGCGCGAAAACTACGAGGGCAACGTATTCAGCCCCATGGGATGCCGATCATTCCTCTCACCTTGGAAGGACGCGTGCGGAAACTACAAGTTTGAGGGACGCTTCAATCAAGGTGTCGTAAGCCTCAATCTCCCGCAGATAGCAATACTTTCCGGCAAGGATGAGGACAAATTCTGGAAGATATTTGACGAGCGACTTGAGCTTTGCAAGCGTGCGCTTATCTGCCGTCATGAATCTCTTGAGGGCACTTTGTCCGACACAAGCCCTGTACATTGGCAGTATGGAGCTATTGCGAGACTTGGAAAGGGAGAGAAGATAGACAAATTCCTACACGGCGGATATTCTACGATATCGCTCGGATATATCGGACTTTACGAGGTCACAAAGCTTATAACGGGAGTTAGCCATACCGACAAGGAAGGACTTGATTTCGCTCTGCGTGTTATGAAGCGTATGAGGTCGAAGTGCGAGGAGTGGAAGAAGGAGACGGGACTCGGCTTCGGTCTTTACGGAACTCCCGCGGAGTCGCTTTGCTACCGCTTTGCGCGTATTGACAAGGAGCGCTTTGGAGAGATAGAGGACGTTACCGACAAGGGATATTACACCAACTCCTATCACGTTGACGTAAGAGAGAATATCGACGCGTTTGACAAATTCACCTTTGAGAGTCAGTTCCAGACCATTTCCTCTGGCGGAGCTATCTCCTACGTTGAGATACCGAATATGCGCCACAATCTTGAAGCGCTTGAGGACGTTGTGCGCTTTATCTACGATAATATTCAGTATGCCGAGTTCAACACAAAGAGCGACTATTGCCACGTTTGCGGATTTGACGGTGAAATAATCATCAACGATGAAAATGAGTGGGAATGCCCCTCGTGCCACAATAAAGATCAGAAGCGTATGAACGTGACCCGCCGTACCTGCGGATATCTTGGCGAGAACTTCTGGAACGTGGGCAAGACCAAAGAGATAAAGGCAAGAGTTTTGCATCTGTAAGGAGAGGGAATGAATTACGCGACTATCAAAAAACGCGACGTTGCAAACGGCACGGGCGTGCGCGTCTCTCTTTTCGTGAGCGGTTGTACGCATCACTGCAAGGGGTGCTTTAACGCGGAAGCGTGGGATTTTAACTACGGCGAGCCTTTTACCGAGGCGGTTGCCGACGAGATAATAAAGGCTCTTGAGCCGTCGTATATAAAGGGCTTCTCGTTGCTTGGCGGCGAGCCGTTCGAGCCTTGCAATCAAAGGGTGCTGGTCGGTCTGCTTGAGCGTATACGCGCGACCTATCCCGATAAAACGGTGTGGTGCTATACGGGCTACGACCTTGAGGCTGATATTCTTGCGCATTGCTTGGGAGATGCCGATATAACCGACCGAATGCTTCGCAATATAGACGTGCTTGTTGACGGAAAGTTTATAGAGGAGAAAAAGGACCTCTCGCTCCGCTTCCGAGGCTCGTCAAATCAGCGAATTATCGACGTGCCCGAATCGTTAAGAACAAATTCGATCATTCTGCGTCCCGAAATGTTTAACGCTTAAAAAATAAAAAAAGAAAGTATATAAAAAGGTAAATGATATGAATATCTCTATGAAGTTAAAAAAGCTTGATGCTCGTGCGGTCGTGCCCGTTTACGCATCGGAATTTTCGGCAGGTGCTGACCTCTACGCTTGCCTTGACGAAGCGGTTACCGTCGCTCCGGGTGAGACAAAGCTCATTCACACGGGACTTGCTATGGCTATTCCCGAGGGGATGGCGGGGCTTATCTACGCTCGAAGCGGTCTTGCCTCAAAGCGCGGTCTTGCTCCCGCAAATAAGGTCGGCGTGGTCGATAGCGACTATCGCGGAGAGGTTATGGTCGCGCTCCATAACCACGGCACCGAGCCTCAGACAGTCGAGCACGGTGAGCGTATCGCTCAGCTCGTTTTAGCACCCGTAATTACCGCGGATTTTGACGTAGTCGACGACCTCGACTCCACCGCGCGCGGCACCGGCGGCTTCGGCTCTACGGGAACGAAGTAAGACCTGAAAGAAAACACTGACTTGGGTTATCTTTGA
>JAZQXE010000117.1:0-3931 GCA_045632705.1 Eubacteriales bacterium
AAAAATCTCCTTCATTTTTTAGCTGTGTCAGCTATTATTTACCTATATATACCCAGCCGTCCTTCTCAAGCAGAGAATGACCGCAAATAGTATCGGTATCGTATTCCGTCTTCTTGTCCGTGTTGTCAAGTGAAAGCGTAGCCTGCACACCGTCGGCAAGAGAAAATCCGAGTGCCGCCTTTGATATCTTCACCTCTGCGCAATATCCGAGGTCCGTATCCGACTCGTTGCCGACACTTCCAACGACGACGACTACTCCCTCGTAACCACCGTCTACCGCACTCGGCTTTTTGTTTTTGAATAACTGGAGCTTACCAACTCCGTCGACAGAGACCGACAGCTTGTAGTATTCGCTCGATCCCTTTTTGCCGAAGAAAACGTTGACCTCATCCCCCGACGCCTCAAGAAAATCATCGAGACGCTCGATGAGAACGTATACGTTATCCGCATCCTCCGTAAATCTCACGCTCGCCTGTGCCTGCGAGGTGGAGCCTACGAACAGAGCGTCGGTATTGTCCGACCACTCCTCACCGTTTCCGTCAATGCTGACGGCAACGTCTTTTACCTTGATATCGTGATTAAGGTACATAGTACCGAGAGTTATTCTTCTGTACGCTACGTTACCCGCCTTCGTATCGTCGTCACACACACCGACAAGTGCGTGCGAACCGACAACCTCAAGACTGCCCCAATAGGTCTTGTTGTGTTCAACGAGAGGCGTCATGGCAGAACCAAAATTCTTGCCCTCGCTGTTACCTACGATGATATTGAAGCCGTCCTTGCCGTAGTAGCTTATTACCGTCTCACCGCTGAACATCTGTGCTACGTAGGGGCCCGAGGCGTGCACGCCGTTTATCGTCTGCTTGTCGGCAGGGCCCTGAGAATGAAGATCTATCTTCTTCCAGTTGTCGTAGGAGCGGGTGATAGTCAATCTGAATACGTCGTTTGACTGAAGGTCGGGCATGCTCTCGCACGCCATCAGAAAATTACCGTTGTGAAGCTGCACTACCGCAGGCATCTGCTCAGTAAACATCTTGTGTCCGTTACGCTCTCCTATGTAGGTCTGGCTCGCTACGTCCGCACTGTAAGGTGCCTCGGTGACGTTGGGCGTCCAGCTCTTGCCTCCGTCGGTAGATCTGATCAGACCAATTCCCGACGAGCGCTTGAAGGTATCGTAACCGTAAATGCTCGTATAAGGAGCCGTATGAGTGAAGTAGCAATGTATTTCTCCCGACTCCGTCTCAAGAAGGAAGCACTCCCAGTTCATACCCGTATATATCTTCTGCTCGTCCGACCAGGTCTTTCCTCCGTCGGTAGAACGGCGAAGAACGAGTCCGCTCTTGGTCATATCTCCCGTGTAGCTTCCCCAATCGGTAGGTCTGAATGAAGCCACCGCAATAACGTCTCCACTATCAAGCACGAGAGCGTCGCAGGTAGCGTAATGCGTTGAACTCGTACCCTCAAAGAGAGCCTTTCCCTTTTCCCAGTTTACAAGGTCAGAGGAAGAAGAATAGTAGCAGGATGGATCAGTCTTTCCGGTGTTGTAAAATAGCAGATATCTGTCATCCGATACTTTTTTCATTCTCGGATAATAGGGATTTGTCGTCGCAAGGACGCTTCTCGGAATTTCGGTATGCTCTCGGAAATTAAGCTCAAGCACCGAATTTCCCTTCGTGGCGGCGTGGTCGTCTACCTCGCCCGAAAGATTCAGCTCCGAGATAGAGCTTATCTTTACGTCCCCATAGTTGTAATTCTCCTCATCCGTACCCGACGTATCGACCGACGTATCGAGCGTATCTGAGCTGTTCGTGTCCACGCTCTGCGACTCGGAGCAAGCACAAATGCTGACCAGCGTCACCATCGCGAGCAAAAAGGATAAAAATATTACGCGTTTTTTCATAGCGTTTCCTCGATCTTTCGAAAATCAGATGTATCTTTCACTTTACAAAAGCGTGAATCTCTTTCTGTCGTTTGCTATCACGCCTTCTTTTTTCAGTCTGCTTATCTCTACGCTGAGTCCGCTTCTCTCGACCTCGAGATAATCGGCAAGCTCCTGTCTGTCGTAAGGAATATCAAACGTATCCGAGCCTACCCTCTTTGACGTTTGATACAAAAACTCAAGCAGCTTTTCCCTCGTCGTCCTCTTTGACGTTATCTCCCATTTCTGATGATACTCGAGATTACTCTGCGCCAAAGAATTCACGAGATTGTAGATGAGTCTCCGATGAAACTCACAGTTGTTTTCGCAAGTATGCAATATGTGAGGGCAATCAACGAACATAACGTCTGACGGCTCGGTGCTTACCACGTTTATCGGAACGTCCTTTACTCCCGCGCACGCAAATTCCTCGCAAAACATATCCGATGGCGATATATCCGAGAGGATGTTTCTATTTCCCAAATAATCGACGCACTCAATATGAGCGGTACCCGACAACATGATGCCGATGCTCTGAGCCTGCGAGCCTTGACTTACGATAGTATCTCTTTTCTCGTAGCTTTTGACGCTCGCACCCATACACTCAAGCATCCTGAGAAGCTCCCCCTCGCCGATACCGCAAAAGAGCGGACATTTTTTGAGGGTGTTGAGATATTTTTGCATTTTTTCTCCAAACGTTGAAAAATCAACATAAAAGCTATTGATTTTGTATTATAATTCCTTTAGAATGTAGATACTAAATCAAACAAACGTCAGCGCATTTCGCCCGCGCAGCCTGCATAATACTACATCCTCTTTATAGTATATCACCACAGCGAAAGAAAATAATAGTGCTTGTTGTTGTTTTTATTATGCATAATGTGTGATTTTGGCGTTTCATTTTGCGCAAATAATCAAGCTGATCTAAAAAAATTTATATTCTTGGAGGCAATCGTGAATATAACAAAAGACATAAAGTATATTGGAGTTAACGACCACGCAGTCGATCTCTTTGAAGGGCAGTACGTCGTGCCAAACGGTATGGCGTACAACTCGTACGCTATCATAGATAAAAAGATAGCGATAATGGACACGGTAGATGCCAATTTCACGCATCAGTGGCTCGACAATATCGGCAACGCTCTCGACGGAAGAAGTCCCGACTATCTCGTCGTTCAGCACATGGAGCCCGACCACTCGGCTAATATACTCAACTTTACTAAAACTTACCCCGATGCAAAGATCGTTTCTTCAGCAAAGGCGTTTGCTATGATGAAGAACTTCTTTGGCACGGATTTTTCCGATAAAGCTATCACCGTCGGTGAGGGAGATACTCTATCACTCGGTGAGCATACGCTCACGTTCGTCACGGCACCCATGGTACATTGGCCCGAGGTCATCGTGACCTACGACGCAAAGGACAAGGTGCTGTTCTCTGCTGACGGATTTGGAAAGTTCGGGGCTCTTGACGTAGAGGAAGACTGGGCGTGCGAGGCAAGACGCTACTACATAGGTATCGTCGGAAAGTACGGCGCACAGGTACAGAATCTGCTCAAAAAAGCGGCAGGACTCGACTTGTCCATCATTTGTCCTCTGCACGGTCCCGTTCTCACAGAAAACCTCGGATATTATCTTGATCTTTATAACACGTGGTCGTCGTATCAGCCCGAGGAGGACGGTATCGTCATCGCCTACACGTCGGTTTACGGAAACACAAAAAAAGCGGTAATGCAGCTTGCAGAGCAGCTCCGCGCAAACGGAGCACCGAAGGTAGTGGTCAACGACCTGGCACGTTGTGATATGGCAGAGGCAGTTGAGGACGCATTCCGTTACTCAAAGCTCGTACTCGCAACAACGACCTACAACGCCGAGATATTCCCCTTTATGAGAACGTTTATAAACCATCTCACCGAGCGCAATTTCAGAAACAGAACGGTCGCCTTTATTGAAAACGGAAGCTGGGCGCCTCTCGCCGCAAAGGTCATGCGCGAGCTGATGAGCGGATGCGTCAAC
>JAZQXE010000118.1:0-10402 GCA_045632705.1 Eubacteriales bacterium
AGTTCTTCAATTGATGGCTTGATCATTTTCTTTCTCCTAAAAAATTAAAATGTGGTTTGTGTGTTTGTTTATTTGCTTACCGACTTTTAGTCAAAGTAACTTTTAACTACGTTGTGTGAGTCGTGCACGCGATCCTTTTCGTCGTGCGCGACGTATTCGAAATTGTCTGCGACCTCGTCCGCGCGTCCGTCCTCGTTTAAGAAGACGTAGTCGTAACCGTCTGCAAACTTGAGCTCCTCTCGAGTTCTGGCGAGTCTCTTCTGGATAGATTCGTCACTGTCGCGACCGCGCGATACGAGTCTGTCCCTCTGGACGTTTACGTTTGGCGGAAGTATCATAACGAGTATCGCCTCGGGAAACGCCTTCTTTATCTGCATAGCTCCGTCGACCTCGATCTCGAGCAGAAGATTTTTTCCGCTCTCTATCGCGTTTATTGCGGGAGCTTTCGGAGTTCCGTAATAGTTTCCGCAGTATTCGGTGTATTCGAGCACCTCGCCGCTCTTTATCCTGTCCTCAAACTCCTCACGAGTTACGTAATAGTAATTGACGCCTTCCGCTTCTCCTTTGAGCATGGGGCGGGAGGTGAGGGAAACGGACAGCACGTACTCGTCGCTTCTTTTGGTGAGGATGTTCATTATCGTTCCCTTGCCGCTTCCGGCAGGGCCGCTGATGACGAACAGCTTACCCTTTTTCGTTGCGTTCTCCATTTTAGCCGTCCTCCTCGTCGTCATCGTCTATCTCGCTGTCGTCGAGTCTGTTCGATATAGTCTCCGATTGCACGGAGGAGAGGATAACGTGGTCACTGTCGGTGATGATGACCGCACGCGTTCTTCTTCCGCAGGAAACGTCGATGACTCTTCCGCTGTCCTTTGCGTCCTGAATGAGTCTCTTGATCGGTGCACTGTCGGGACTGACTATGCATACTACTCGCTCGGAGGCTATCATATTACCGTAGCCCGCGTTGATGAATTTCATACTTTGCCCTCCGTTATTCTATGTTCTGGACCTGCTCGCGTATCTTTTCAAGCTCACACTTGACGTTTACTACGATCCTTGCCGTGTCGGCGTTGTTGCACTTTGAGCCTATGGTGTTTATCTCGCGGTTGATCTCCTGAAGAAGAAAATCAATATTTCTTCCGACGGCAGCCGGCTTTGAGAGTATCTCCTCAAAGGTACTGAAGTGGGAGCGAAGACGAACGAGCTCCTCATCCACCGCGATCTTGTCGGCAAAGATCGCACATTCGGTGAGCAGACGCTGCTCGTCGACCGTGATATTGTTGTCTCCAACGATCTTTTTTATTCTTTCGCAGAGCTTGTCGTATTTTGCCGCAACGTCGGTGACGCTGTTTGCATCGACTCCCTCTACCATTTCCTTGATGCTTTGTATCTTTGCCCTGATGTCTGCCTCTATTCTTGAGCCCTCGTTTTCTCTTGCGCTCATAAAGGCGTCTATAGCTTCGTCAAGCGGTATACGCACCGAGCTCCATACGTCGTCTGCGTTCTGCTCGCTCTTTCGGATGTTAAACAACTCCCTGTTCTGTGCTACGTTCATAGTCGTAACGTCATCGGGGAGGGAAAAGGTGTCTCTGAGCACTCTGAGAGCATCGATATACGCCTTTGCGTAGTCGGTGTCTATCGCTATTGCCTCTATCTCCGAGCCGTAGCAGTCAACTCCGAGGTAGAGCTCTACCTTGCCTCTCACAACACCCTTTTCCTGCAGATATACGCGTATCTTGTCTTCAAGGAACGTGTACTGTCTTGGGAGCTTGAGCGAAAGATCGAGGTACTTTGAATTTACACTTTTTATCTCGACTGTGTAGTCGGTCGATCTTGCCGCGTCAGAGTACTTTGCTCTGCCGTAGGCGGTCATACTTTTTATCATTTTTCTCTCCTAATTTTTCTTCCGTCTTTGGATATAATTATGGATTATATAATTATACACCAAAATAGCTGTCAAGTCAATGATTCTTCTATAATTTATATATTATTTATGTTATATATCTATAATCGCCACTATCAAAACTTCGCTATAAAAACAAAAAAGGGCAGACCGCAGAGGTCTGCCCGATGGTTTCAGAGATCTATTTTGAATTTTCGCTTCCATACTCGTTGATAGCCGAGCGCAAGACGAGTCAGCGCAACGTCGAATAAAACGAACGTGAGAAGCACCGGGGGTAAAAGCCATATCTGCGTGTATTCGGGTACGGTGATAAAAAGCGTCTCGATCAGATATACTGCCCCGCAGCACGCAAGGAACACGGCAATTTTCACTATCCAGCCGATGACGGCGCGGAGTCTGTCAAGGGCGCACTTTGCTATCGGATACCAGCCGAAAAACAACGCAAAGCATACGGCAGGGAACTTGTTTGGTACGAGCAGAAGCGAGAGGACGCTGATCACTACCCACATCAGATACGGGTAAGCACCGCGAAGCTCGAGCACCGCAAAGAGAATAACTATGGAGCACGCTCCGGCGACCGACAGGTCCGCTATCTCAAAGACCGAGCAGAGCAGCATCAGCGTGACGCAGAGGGCGCACAGCATTGCCCCGAGAGTCATCTTTTTTATTTTTTTATTAACGTTCATAGCTCTACATATTTCCGATTAAAAACGAATTTTCAGAACGGGAAACGCGGCGTGTGCGACGCTGATTTTTTACTTAACAGCAGGGGACGATATCTCCGCCGCAGCACTCGCACAGACAGTCTGCACAGAGCAGAGAAGTACATATATCACATCCCGAGCACTCGGTCGTGTTTTGTCCGTTTGTGAACTGTCTGCCGTAGCCGTTGGCAGCGTTTTGCAGATTGACCTTCAGTTGTCTGTATTCTTCGTTTGTGGGGTCTAACTGACAGGCGATGTCAATGTGCTTGAGCGCGTCGTATACCCATCTTCTGCGCAAAAGTATGATGGATTTGAGATAATGCCACTCTGCGTTTCTCATACTTGAAGGAACGTAATCGAGGTTGATATCCGCTTCGGAAAATCTACCTTCATTTATCATAATGCGAATTTGAGGGAATGAGCTCGTTCCGCCATTTTTATCCCAGCTTCCCGACTGACCCGAGGAGCCGCTTTGACGTTGCTTTTGAATAATATCGTAAGCCTCGTTTATCTCCTTCATCTTTTCTTCGGCAAGATCGGAGAGCTGCGTGTCGCGGTAGTTGTCGGGGTGGTATTTTTTTGCCAGAGCCCTATACGCCTTCTTTATTTCATCGTCGCTTGCATCTCGGCTGACGCCGAGCGTCTTGTAGGGATCGTTCATCGTGTCACTTTTTTTCCTTTCGGATATTTGTCTTTTTTCTCAAACAGAGCCTTCTGCATCTCTTCGGGCATACCGAGGTATATGACGTTGTATATTATCCGTTCGATATCGCGGTGTTCCGAGAAATCAACGAGTGCGATCGCACCCTCAAGGGAGGAAAGCTCACACAAAAGAGCAGTCTTGACGCTGAGCTTGTCTTCTTCGCTCATTCCGTTTTCGTACATATAGACCAGAGGATTGTAGGAGCCGTCGAGTCTGTCCTTTTCGTAGTCGTCAGCGGCGTCTGCCGCGTATATGAACTTGCCCGTGTGAAATCCGATCTCGCGTGCGATACGCGCTTCTTTTTGGTCAAGTCCGTATGAAAACACCTCGCCGAGCAACGAGCCGAAGCACTCCGCCGTCATATCGAGTGAAGGGCATTTTTCTCTCTCGAGCTGCTCGAGCTCCGAGAGATGAGCGCATAGCGTTGACTCAAGATCCGACATACTTACTTTTTTTCTCAAAAGTTTAAAAAGAGGTAATACGGACACCGACAAAAGCCGTTTCAGCCTTTTTTCGTCAGCGGCGTCGTCCTCCGCCTTGTATGAGGCAAGAAGAACGGATGCGCGGGCGCTGAATTCAAAGGATGGGCAGGGCTCTACCATAGGGCGCTTTTTTGCGGGGTGTACGGGGCAGGTGTGCATACCTACTGTCAGCTTTTCTTTTTGCAGAACGCACCGTACCAGCGATAAAAACACGAAATCGTAACTGAGAACGAGCCTCGAGAGCTGTCCCGTAGTTTTTTTCATTGCGCGGCACAGACCGCAATAAGCCGCGCTATATAGCTCGTATTCTTTTACTTTCATCTCGCTTTTGACGATTCTTACATAGCCGAACATACTTCCTCCGAGCGTGCGGGAATTTATACGGCGGTCAAGTCCGTTGATTTATTTTAGTACAAACTGACCAAAAAAGCAATAAACATTTTGTAAACAAAATCCAAAGCGCTTTTTTGCGAATTTTGCAGATGAAAAACTTATGCATTTTTACTAATTAATTTAGTTTTTGGATTTACTTTTTGTGTCCTTTGGTTTATAATTTTATGTGCATAAGTTTCAAAAAATATTTTTATATGGAGGGAAATATGAAAGCAAAGAAACTTTTAGCGTTTCTTCTCTCTGCTCTCATGGTTATCGGCATGATCCCGTTTACGGCGATCGGTGCGGAGACTGATGCCGGCAGCGACGGAGAAGCGGCAGTTTCCAACCCCCACGTAGAGCCCACACTTTCAAGTGACGCGGTAGTTTACGTTTCGGGCGAAGGAAGCGATGACAACGACGGAGCATCACCGGAAGCTCCCGTAAAGACACTTACGAAAGCGGTGGAAATACTCGGAGAAAACGGCGGTACTGTCATTGTATGCGAAAGCATCAACATAGCAGACGAGCCTCTCGCTGAGTATGAGTATACGAAAGACGGCACGACCGAGACGCTTCCCGACGGACGTTTCGAGATGCCCGCACACAAGGGACTCGTTCGTATCACGACTGTTGACAGCGGTATCAACTATGGTGCTAGCATCAACTTCGGTATGTGGAATGACTACGGTTCAAACAAGTCTCACCACTTCATCATCGGTGGTCCTACGACCTTTGAGAACATCAACTTCGCGACGGAGTCCAATCCCGTATTCTACGGAAGAGGACACTTCCTCACGATGGGTGAAGGCATAACGAGCACCCACACTATGCTCGTTATCGGTTACGATCAGATAACTACTCACACAAAGGGAGTTGTCAGAAGCACCGACTCGGATACCCACATTATAATAAAGTCCGGTAACTATCATACCATTGCAGGTATGACCAGAAATGCAAATTACGGCGCATATCTGGGTACGGCTTACATCACCATAGGTGCGGGTGCAGGTAACATCGGTACACTTGCAGGTCTTGCGACTGAAGGAAGTTACGGTTACTACGGCAATGCAGTCGTTGAGCTCAACGGCGGTACGATCACCAACTTTGCGGGTGCTGCTTATAGCATGAAGTATGCCAGCTTCGGCAACGTTGAAGTTACCGTAAACAAAGTCACGCACAAGTCGGGCAGATTCGACGGTATGGCAACCAGCAGTACCGCTTGTTCTTTCGGCGATGTAAAGATGACGATCAATGCAGGTTCCTTCAATACGATTGAGGGTTATGCATACAACGCTACCGATTGCGTATTCGGCAACTCCGATCTTACTGTTAACGGCGGTTCATGCTCATACCTCAACGGCGTACTGATGAGTGATGGCAGAACGTCCGGATGTACGGTAGCAGACGCAAAGACCACCTTCAACGGCGGTTCCGTTACTAACTACGTAACTGGTGGTTCTTTCAGAACCGGCTTTACGGCTGACAGCGTTACTCTTACGATGAATTCGTCAAACACGTTTTCAAAGGCAGTTTGCGGTGTCAATATGACTGGTGTAGCAACCGTAAACGATTCCGTAACTCTCAACATCAACGACGGTACGTACACGACTTACGTCGTTGCGGGATCGTATGGATTCAAGAGTACCGACACAAGCAAGCCCGAGACCAAGCTTCTCGGCTCTCCCGATATGTACATCAACGTAACGGGCGGTAACATAGCATTTGACGGCGGCGGTCTCTTCCTCGGAATGAGCTCTACCACCGCCAACGCTTACGGCAGAGTTTATTATAACATCAGCGGCGGTACTATAGTAAAGGTGTACGTCGGTCAGCGTCAGGCTCCCGTTGCATCCAGCCAGGGTATGTACTTCACTTACTCCGGCGGTAGCATCGGCAAGATCTCTACTGCATGGCTTTCGAATTACCAGAAGTACTATTTCGTAGGCGACAAGACCTTTGAAACCACGACGTTTGAAACGGGTACGCAGACGGGTTACCCCGGTTTAGGGGCAAACGCGTTCAACTACGTAAATATCGGCAGCGAATACCCTGACGCCGTTTACGTTAGCACTGAGGGTGCGGGTGGAGACTATGTAAACGACGGTCTCACTCCTGAGACACCGCTACAGTCTATCTACGACGCAGCACTTACTCTCGGACCTGACGGCGGTACCATCTATATGATGGACGATACCCCCGGTGTCTACACACCCAAGACCGAGGGAACGCTTACATTCTCGGCAATACTCCCCGGTGAGAGCGAGCCTAACGGCCACGGCTTCAATCTCGACTCGGGCAATCTTTACCTTGAATCTAACGTAGTATTTGACGGAGTTACCTTTACTTCGACCAAGACAGAGCGACTCATCGCTTTCCAGGGACACGACGTTACTATAAATGATAACTGTCAGATGGTCCTTACAAATACTACGGTTGCAGAAGACGATACCGTTACCACTACGACAGGTTCTATCGCACTTCTCCTCGGTTACTCGCAGAACGCCGATAATTATATGGAGGGCGCAAAGACCGCAACTCAGGTGAACGTATATCGTGACCAGACAGTAAATATCAACGGCGGTGAGTGGATAAGTCTCTACGGCGGTAACAGACGCTTTGGACAGTCCGCTTCTGTCGGTACTTATTATGGCGACGTTACTATCAACGTCGGTGCGGGTGCTACATTTACAAACAATACTCCCGCAGACGATACGTATCCCAACAACGCGGTATATCTCACAGGATCCAATATAGTTAAGGGTAACGTCACCGCAAATCTTGCAGGTACGTTCAATACTCCCGTATACGGCGTTGGTAAGCTCGGTGTATACTACAACGGACAGACCGACAGTACCAAGGGTACTACCTACTTCGGTACGGACGGTATCACGATCCTCGATGATACAAAGTTCGAGGGTAACGTTACGATCAACGCAACGGGTATCTTCAACGGTAATATCGACGCTATTCTCAGAGCGGGTGATACTCCTCTCTACGGAGACTTCACTCTCAATGCAACCGGTATCTTTGCAGACGGTATCAAGTCGGATGCAAAGGGCGTTATGGGAACAACCACCTACGTTGGCTCAGCTGATATCGATACCGTGAACTACGATACTGTAAACGGCGTTGCAAACAAGAACAGCGCCCCCATCCGCGTTATCACGATCGGTGACTCCATCACATGGGGCTCGGCTGCCAAGGGTGAGAACGTTGACGGATACGATTACCACCTTTACAACTTCAACTATCCCGCACAGCTCCAGAACCTCCTCGGTGAGGGTGCTATCGTAGGTAACTTCGGTTATCCCGGTGCGCGTGCACAGTACGGAGTCTCTAACGATTATTACGGATCCGCTTCTTACGGATTGACACTCAATTTCGGTGATGCCGATGCGATAATCATTGCTCTCGGTACCAACGAAAGCGCGGCATTGGCAGCTGGAGGCACTCCCGAGTTCTACGAGGAATCTATGAGAAGACTTATAGATACCTATCATACTGCATACCCCAATGCAACCATTTACATCACGACTGCACTTCCCAGATTCGGTACTCAGGCATATACCGACGCTGTAGAGCAGATCGTAATGCCTATTCAGAGACGTCTTGCAGCGGATTATGAGTATACCAAGCTCATGGACCTCTACACGGATATGCTTCCCTATGCAGAGATAGATAAGAATGATGGTTCGACGATCTATTTTGCTGACAAGCTCCATCCCACCAATCTCGGATATTCGCTTATGGCGGGAGCAGTAGCGGAGGATATCAAGGCAGACCTCTGCTACTACGAGTGCGAGCACAGAGATCCTACCTGTACTGAGGTTGGAGGAGACTATTATGTTTGCGTATGGTGCGGAAAGTACTATACTGAAAACACTACCGACGCTCTCGGACACGATCTCTACGAGTCTGACAGACTTGACGCTACGACGGACGCCGAAGGTTACATCGAGTACACCTGCTCCGTTTGCGGACACACCGAGCGCGAGATACTTCCTATTTTAGGAAAGACCTATACCGAGATCGAGGTATTTGCTCCTACTTGTACTGAGCAGGGCTTTACCAGACACTACTGCGATCAGGACGACTCCTATTATGACGATACGTTCGTACCCGCACTCGGACATGACCACGTAACGACAACCGTAGCCGCAGGATGTGAGAACAATGGCTCTATCACCACTACGTGCACACGCTGCGATTATGAGAACGTTGAGATAATCGAGGCTAAGGGCCACGTAATAGGCAGTGAAGCAACCTGTACGAAAGATCAGATATGTAACGTTTGCGGAACTGTTATTGTAGCAGCTTACGGACATGATATCCATACCGTAGTCGTAGCTCCTACCGCTACTATGGTTGGTTACACCGACACTTGCTGCACACGCGGAGACTACAGTGAGAGAACGGATTACGTTAACGCTACCGAAAAGCTCGTAATATTCGTTGATACTACGGTTGCAAAGACGGGCGACGGTACTGTAGACGCTCCCCTCAAGACATACTCCGAGGCGATGACCTTTGCTGACGTTTCATTTGAGAGAATAATAGTTCTCAAGAGTATGGTATCTCTCACGAGTAACTATACAGAGCGTGAACATACTGCTCACTATACTGTAACGAGCCTCTACGACGGAGTCAAGTACAACGGTGGATTTGACGTTAAGGGCGGATACCATTACATTCTTTCGGGTGAAACTACGTTTGAGAACTTGACCTTGAAGGTTTCCTCTACTCTCGTTATCCGTTGTATGTTTAATTCCTTTACCGCAGGTGAGGGCGTTGTAATGAACGGTGGTAGCACCTACGTTGTCGGTGCAGACCAGAACTCCTCGAGCAAGTGCGATACGACAAAGGACACCAACATAACGCTCCTCTCGGGAACTTATATTGAGGTTATCGGTGGACACAGATCCGGTGTCGCAAACGATATCACCGGTACTATCAATCTCTATATCGGCGGAACTGCCGTTATCGACAAGGTATTTTTAGGTAACCGTTCGGCAACTTCCAAGGGAGTCACCGATGCTAACCTCACTCTTGACGGCGGTGTCATCAACTACTTTGTAACTGCTAGCGACGTTACTGCTGCTACTATGGCTACGGGCGCTGCAAAGGGAACCGTTACCGTTAACGTAACGAAGAACTTTGACGTTACCAAGAGCTTTACCAAGACGGGAGGCAACACGTTCAGCGGATTCTCACTTGCCAATCCCTTTAATGCAACCGCTCAGACAGTACGCGACGCTTACGGTACCTACATCCTCAACGTTGCTACTGAGGTCTACGCTGCTATCGTAGACGGCGGCTATGTATTTAATAATTCGATACACGAGCTCAACCGCACAGGCAAGCAGGCTGCAGACATCGACGGCGACGGCGCTATCACCAACAGTGATATCACGCTTCTCGTTCGTTACCTCTCCGGTTGGGACGTTGAAGTTGAAGTTGTTGACCTTAACGGAGACGCAAAGATCAACAACCGCGACGCTATGTTCCTCATCATGATGGTAGTAAACTCTACCGAAGAGGAATAATTAGCCGCGATCCGACTAATATAACAAAAAGTCCGAAGCTTCACGCTTCGGACTTTTTTTGTCGTTTTGATCCCATAAAGAGTTATAAAGAAATAAGGTAGCTTTCCACGTCAAAATCGTCGAGGACGGCGTCCTTTTTCAGATAGAGCGGGTGGTGCGGGTGTCCCGCCTTCTTTGAACGTGCCCCCGCGGTATACCAACGGGCGCCGTATTTTTTGCCTATTTCTATCATTTCTTTGACACATTCGGGCAGATACGGACGCATCTCGATGATCGTACCCCACGCCGCCCACACGGCAGGTGAGTTGCTCTTTGAGAGGGACATTATGTATTCAAACGCCGCCATATTCTCCCTGTGCATCGCGGGGTTGAGCTCTTTTTCCATATCTGTCGGACGCGTCGCTCTCTGCGCGTAGACGTTGAACATAATAAAACTGTCGTAACCGTTTGCGAGTGCTATGCGCTCAACGCTCTTGAGAGTGTTGTCAAGGTCGTCCGGCGCTGCCGTTGAGGGATTGATACCGATGCAGACGAGCGGCCTCTCGCCTTTTGTGCCGAGGATATATCTGTACTCCGAGTATACGTTTGGAACGTACAGCCATTTGCTTTTGTCGTAGGGGACGCTTTCTTTTTCGGATAATTCGAGTGCCTCGCGAAAACCGAGTATGCTGATCTCGTCTGTCGTACTTGATGGA
>JAZQXE010000119.1:0-26438 GCA_045632705.1 Eubacteriales bacterium
CTTTTTTCATAGATAAATCCTCCGATTGTGTTTGGGTTTTTGACTGGCAGGTCAAATTCATTATATCACAATCGGAGGATTTTTTCTCACCGGTTAACCTCTTTTGAACCACGCGACTATCGCGTGGTTTTCATTGTACAAAAAAAGGGGAGAACCTTTTCTCAAAAGGTTCTCCCCTTTTTATATTCGTCTATATTACCTCAACCCTCAAAGATACACATAAAACGTTTCTTTTCGCAAAGCTCTGCGATGACCTGCTCGCTTACCTCGTCGGTATCGCCGTTTGACTTTGAGGCGAATTTCTCGACAGCTTCTGTCAAGAACATAGAGATACCGCTATCGTACACGTCGTAGAAATCGTGGAAGAGGATCTCTTCATCAAATCCCTCGCACTCGATCATCAGGGACTGTGCCTCTGAGTAATAACCGATACCGTCGATAAGACCGTATTCGAGTGCCTTTGAAGCGAGGAAGGTTCTGCCGTCGGCAATTCTCGCCACGCTTTGTACATCGAGGCCTCTGTTTTGTGCGACGACGTTGACGAAAACAGCGTAGATCTCCTCGAGCTGTTCCTCATACATTGCCTTCTGCTCGGCGGTCAAGGGCTCGTACATACTGCCCATCGCCTTGTTATCTCCTGCGGTAAGGCTGGTTGCGGTTATACCGAGCTTTTCAAGCATACCCGAGATATCAAGGTGCGTACCGTAGGTAACGCCGATAGAGCCCGTCGTGCAGTATGGATTTGCGATTATCGTATCAGCGTAGGAGCCAAGCCAATAAGCGCCGCTTGCTGCCGTGTATGAGAAATAAGCGTAAACGGGTCTGCCCGTCGTTTCCTTGTAGTAGCTTATGTATCCTGCAAGCTCATCCGTTGCAAGAACCTCACCGCCGGGAGAGTCAATGTAAAGCATAAGTCCCGCGTTGTTCTCGTCATCAACGAGTGAGCAGATGGTATCAACGAGATATACCTGATCGTAGTTGTTGGTCTGACCGTACATCGATGTCGTCACATAGTCTCCCGATATCTCGTCGTTTATGTGAAGCACCGCAACGTACTTTTCGTCAAAGCTCGGGAAAACCGACGTGCTCGTTGACGACAAGGCAATTATGAAAATGATCAAAATAACGAAGAGTATAAACGCTGCAAAGCCAACTGCCAGCACTCCGAGAATGACAAATGGCCAGATCTTTCTCTTCTTTTTCTTCTTTTTTCCCGCACTCGCTGTCTTTTTGACAGGTGCGGCATCCGTAGCAGCTTCCGTAGTAGTCGTACTAACTTTTGTGGTGGCGTCCGTCACGCATGTTCCATCTGAGACTTTTTCTGCACCGTCAGCGGCGAAATTATCAGCTTGTGGTGCCGCCGTGTCGGTTGCAGCGGTATTTATATCGTCTTGTGGTGTTTTAGTTGCTTCATTCGTGTCGTTTGCATCACTTTGTGGGGATACGATATTGTTATCATCTAACATAGAATACACCTCTTTCCGAGACGGCTTTATTGCTTTGCCCCCTCTATATGACATTATAACACAGTAATCGAGTAATAACAACAAAAATAATATCAAAAAATCTCTTGAAAATTTCTCAATTGTGTGTTACAATTGTTCGGTAAATACCGTTTACTTCAATTTTATAGTTAAATGCGATGAAAAAGACGGCAAAGAGGTAGAAATACACTAAAGAGAAGGGTGGGAAGCTGAGAACACCCGTGTATGCCCCGGCGCCTTTCACTTTGGAGCAGACAGGGTGACAAGCTCTGTACGGGTATGCCCGTTACAGCAAAAGAGTTGCCGTGCGTATAACGTACGGAATGCGGGTGGTACCGCGGACTTTTACCTGATTTTGTCCGTCCCGAGATGTCGGGGCGGGTTTTTGTTTTTTGGGTAAAAAGCCAACCTGTGAAGGATAATAAAAAATAACGTATATACAACTTTGAAAGGACTGATTTCAGTTTATGAAAGAAACATTGCAAAAGATCAGAGAAGAAGCCGACCGCGTGCTTTCGATGCCCGATTGCGATATCGAGGGCGCAAGAGTCAGATTTCTCGGAAAAAAGGGTGAGCTTACCGCCGTTCTTCGCGGTATGGGCGCACTCACCGCAGAGGAGCGTCCCGTAATAGGCGCACTCGCAAACGAAGTACGCGTTTACATCGAGGGCAGAATTGCTGAGGCTATGGCGGCAAAAGAGACCGCAGCTCTCGCAAAGAAGCTCGCAGAGGAAAAGATCGACGTTACCGTTGACGCTTCCACTCACAAAATAGGAAAGAGACATCCCCTCTCCCAGATACAGAAGGAGATGGAGGACATCTTTATAGGTCTCGGATTCTCTATCGCAGAAGGACCTGAGGTTGAGTACGACTACTACAACTTCCAGGCTCTGAATATCCCCAAAGACCACCCCGCGCGCGACACGCAGGATACCTTCTACATTACCGATAACATTCTGCTCCGCTCGCAGACCTCTCCCGTTCAGGCAAGAGTAATGGAAAAGACGCAGCCCCCGATACGTATCATCTCCCCCGGACGCGTTTACCGCTCCGATACGATGGACGCAACGCACTCCCCCCTCTTCCATCAGCTCGAGGGACTCGTCGTTGACAAGGGAATCACGATGGGAGATCTTAAGGGTACTCTTGAGATGTTCGCTCGCAGAATGTTCGGCGAAAAGACGCAGATACGCTTCCGTCCTCACCACTTCCCGTTCACCGAGCCGTCGGCAGAGGTTGACGTTTCCTGCTTCGTTTGCGGTGGCAAGGGTTGCCGCCTTTGCAAAAACGAGGGTTGGATAGAGATACTCGGTGCAGGTATGGTCCACCCCTTCGTTCTCTCTAACTGCGGCATCGACCCCGAGGTATATTCGGGCTTTGCATTCGGTATGGGAATCGAGCGTGTTCTTATGACCAAGTACGGCATCGACGACATTCGTCTGCTCTACGAAAACGATATGAGATTTCTCTCGCAGTTCTGAGTAAGGGAGGATAGGTAGATATGATACTTTCAAGAAATTGGCTCTCCGATTACGTAAATACGGACGGCATCAGCGACAAGGAATACGCTGACAAACTCACCGACACGGGCTCCAAGGTAGAATGTTTTGAGCGTCTCGGTCACGATATAGAAAACGTACTCGTCGCAAAGGTCACCGCGATGGAAAAGCACCCCGATTCAGACCATCTCTGGATCTGTCAGCTTGACATCGGACGCGGCGAGGATATACAGATAGTAACGGGCGCACAGAACGTATTCGTCGGTGCTGTCGTTCCCGCGGCAGTTGCTCCCGCAAAGCTCCCCGGAGGCATCAACATAAAGGCAGGCAAGCTGCGCGGAGTACCCTCAAACGGTATGATGTGCTCTATTGCGGAGCTTGGACTCACCACTCACGATATGCCCGAGTGCATTGAGGACGGTATTGCAATACTCTCCTCAGAGCTCGTACCCGGAACGGACGTGCGCGAGGCTCTTATGCTCAGCGACACGGCAGTAGAGTTTGAGATAACCTCCAACCGCCCCGACTGTCTCTCGGTCATCGGACTTGCTCGTGAGACGGCGGCTTCCTTTGGTCTTGACTTTAACGTAAAGACTCCCACTGTCACTTACGCTGACGGTGATATCGCAGATTATCTCAAGGTAGGGATAACTGCACCCGATCTCTGCTTCAGATACGCGGCAAGAGTCGTAAAGAACGTAAAGATCGCCCCCTCTCCCATGTGGATGAGAGCAAGACTGCGCGCTTCGGGCGTTCGCCCCATCAACAACATCGTTGATATCACAAACTACGTTATGCTCGAATACGGTCAGCCTATGCATGCATTTGACTACTCCTGCATCAACGGCTCGGAGATAGTCGTTCGCAGAGCAGATGCGGGCGAGTGTTTCCGTTCACTCGACTCTACCGACCATACCCTCACCGAAAACGACCTCGTCATCGCTGACGGCACGCGTGCCGTTGCACTCGCGGGCGTTATGGGCGGCGAGAACTCCGAGATAAAGGACGACACGACGACCGTAGTCTTTGAAAGTGCTTGCTTTATGGGTTCAAGCGTCAGAGTAACGGCAAAGAGCCAGGGTATGCGCACCGAGTCGTCGGGTAGATTTGAAAAGGGACTCGATCCTGAAAACTGTATGCCCGCACTTGACCGCGCTTGTGAGCTTATTACGCTTCTCGGAGCGGGTGAGGTAGTCGGCGGATGCATCGACCTCTATCCGACAAAGCGCGAGACGGCAGTACTCGACTTTGAGTGTGAAAGATACAACAAATTCCTCGGTACCGATATCAGCGAGCAGAGAATGATCGAGATCCTCGTTTCTCTCGGATTCAAGGTAGAGGGCGGAAAGATATACGTTCCCTCCTGGCGTGCCGACTGCGCGTGCATGAACGACATCGCAGAGGAAGTCGTCCGTATCTACGGATACAACAGCATCGTCAGCACCAATCTCCGCGGTGAAACGACGACGGGCGGAAGAACGAAAAAGCAGATCTGCGAGCTTGACGTTCACGCGGCTATGTGCGCGTGCGGCTACAACGAGATCGCAACCTTCTCGTTCATATCCCCCAAGTACTACGACAAGATATGCCTCGCAGAAAATAGCCCCCTGCGCCGCAGCGTAGTTATTTCTAACCCTCTCGGTGAGGACACGAGCGTTATGAGAACGACCGCGCTTCCCTCTCTTATGGAAGTGCTCTGCCGTAACAACAATTTCTCAAACGAGAATATCGGCGTTTACGAGATGGCGTCGGTCTACCTCCCCTCTGACGAGGAGGGCGCACTCCCCGACGAGAGAAAGCAGCTCGTATTCGGCTTTTACGGTGAGGGTGACTTCTATACGCTCAAGAGCAGCGTAAAGGCACTCCTCGGTGCGCTTCGCATCAAGGGTGAGAGCTACAGTGCACACTCCGAGGATCCCTCCTATCACCCCGGCAGATGTGCCGTAGTAAAGATAAACGGAACACAGGTCGGTATCATCGGACAGATACATCCGACCGTAGCGCAGAAGTACGAGTTTAACAAAAAGACTCCCGTATTTGCCGCGCAGATCGACTTTGATACCCTCTTTGAGTTCGTACCCGGCGACCCCGAGTACAAGCCCCTGCCCAAATTCCCCCAGAGCACGAGAGACTTCTCCTTCGTTTGTGACGAGGCGCTCGAGGTTGGCAGCATAGAGGCGGTAATGAGAGAGGCAAAGGTCAAGATACTTGAGGACGTCAAGCTCTTTGACATCTATCGCGGAGAGCAGATAGGCGAGGGCAAAAAGTCCGTATCCTTCAGAATAAGCCTCCGTCAGCCTGACCATACCATCACGGATGAAGAGGCAGACAAGGCAGTAGCAAAGATCCTCCGTGCTATTGAAGAAAAGCTCGGACTCAAGGTCAGAGACTAATATCCAAAACAAAAAAATCGGTGTCGGAGCAGAAGCATCCGACACCGTTTTTTTCTTTTTCTTTAAAAGATCACAGCTTCCCTCACACGAACTTTGCCGCCTCCGAAACTGCGAGGGCGTCGCATCTTTCGTTGTATGGGTGCCCCTCGTGTCCCTTTACCCAGATATACGTCAGCTTGTGCGTATCTACAAGCTCAAGCAGACGTTGCCAGAGATCCGCGTTGAGCGCAGGCTTTTTGTCCGCCTTTCTCCATCCGTTTGCTTGCCAGGAGCGCGCCCATCCCTTGATAAGTGCGTCGAGGACATATTTCGAGTCAGAGGTGAGGTGCACCTCGCAGGGCTCCTTGAGCGCAGAGAGTCCCTCGATGACCGCAGTCAGCTCCATTCTGTTGTTGGTAGTTTCCCGCTCACCGCCCGACAGTACCTTTTCTTTTCCGTTATAGACGAGAATCGCCCCCCAACCGCCCGGGCCCGGGTTGCCCTTGCACGCGCCGTCAGTATATACGTTAACTTTTTTCATAGAAAATTACATCCTCGCAACTTTATTACTGATATTCTATCACAAACGCGCGGCTTTATCAATAAAAGTTCCAATAAAAAGTCCACGCCATCGGAATATTTTTCCCCCTCGCGTCATATATATTAACACACGAGTATAAAGAGGAGGATGCGAAAAATGAAAATCAGGCTCACGAAAAAGAAAAAAACCATATTACTTGCGACTTCGGCGTATTTTGCGACGGTGGTCGTCGTTTTGTCTTGCTTGTATTCACTCGTAGGATCGGTCAAAGACACCTCAGGACAATGGGCGGAGTCGGACAGCGACACCGCAGAGTACCGCGACACGATTGCGGGTGTGTCCGTCGACGAGATGCGCGCCGTGTGGATAGCTACTGTCTCAAACATAAACTACCCCTCCGACGTTGGTCTCGACGCCGTAACGCTCGCTTCCGAGCTTGACGCTATCGTCGAAAGCACCGTTTCCCTCGGAGCTAACGCCATATTCTTTCAGGTGCGCCCATGTGCCGACGCCCTCTACGAAAGTGAGCTTTTCGTCAGCTCCGCCTACGTCAGCGGAAGACGCGGAATGGACGCTGACGCTGACTTTGACAGTCTTGGCTACCTTATAGGTGCAGCGCACGCACGCGGGATAGCCGTACACGCGTGGGTGAATCCCGTCAGAGTCCTTGGAGGAAGTGTGAGCTCTCCCGCTGACCGCTCGCTTCTCTGCGATGGCGAGGCGGCAAAAGAGCACCCCGAATGGTGCGTTCTCTACGCTGACGGCAAGCTCTATTTCGATCTCGGCATCCCCGAGGTGCGAAGCTTTGTCGCATCGGGCGTTGAGGAGATAGTGAGAAAATACGACGTCGACGGCGTCGTTTTCGACGATTATTTCTACCCCTATCCCGCAAAAGACAAAAGCGGGACGACGGCGCAGTTTGCCGACTCGGACACCTACAGAAAATACGGCAGCGGCAAGTCTCTTGCCGATTTTCGCCGTGAAAACGTCAACGCCCTCGTCCGCGTATGCTCGATCGCGGTAAAAAAAGCGGACAAGTCCTGCCTTTTCGGTATCTCTCCCTACGGAGTGTGGAGAAATAAGATCAGCGACGGGGGTGCAGGCACGTCGGGACTCGAGGCGTATAGCGATATATACTGCAACGCTCTCGCTTTCGCTCGCGAGGGAGTCGTCGATTATATCGCGCCCCAGCTCTACTGGCGGATCGGAGACGAGTCCTGCGATTTTTCGCTCTTGTGTCTGTGGTGGTCAAACGCACTCGCAAAAACGAAAGCCGCCTTTCTGCCTTGCCTCGCTCCATACAGATACTCCTCAGGCAGCTACGACACCTCTGAAATAACAAAACAAATATCCCTCGTCCGACAAAATACCAACTACGCAGGCTTCGCCCTCTACGGCTACGCAGCGCTCACAGACCCCGCCCTGCCCGTCGGAGAGGAGGTCCGCCGAGCTTTCAGCGAAAATTGACCTTTACGCACGCGCGTCCCCGCGCTCGAAGCTAAAAGACGTTTTTTCGGTAAAAGATCTGCTCGAGTGGCAAAATTTTTTGGGCAGATAGATACACAATGAAAAAAAGAGAGCAGACCACAGTCTGCTCTCTTTTCGTTTTTCGTTATTGGTTTATTCTTCAACGAACACGAGCTTCTTGATAAGCTCAAGAGCGTCGCGGTTATTGATAACGAGGTCACCGTTTACGTCGATAGCCTCAGCGTCGTACTTTTCGGTCCAGCCGGAGAGTACGCGGATGAGGAGTGCTATATCGGCGTTGGTGAGAGCGGTGTCGCCGTCAAGGTCACCGAGAACTACGGGGAGTCTGCCGCAAGTATCACATACAGAGTCCTCACCATACTGATGTCCGCCGTTTGCGAGGCAGTAGTCAGCGATAGAGCCCTTGAGGTACTTGCTGAGTGCCGTTACGAGAGTAGCAGCAGCGTCCTCGGAGTAGTAAACGGATACCGTACCCTTAACGCGGGAGATACCGCCGGGGAACGTACCTGCACCACCGCCGGGAGTGATGTTACCGCTCTTGATAAGAAGAGTAACGTTGTTTACCATTCCTGCAGAAACGCCTGCGGTGGTGTTCGTACCTGCGAAGTAGAAGTAGCTGCCCGAGGTTATGTTACCGTCAACTACGATGAACATATCGCCAGCTGCACCATAGGTGTTAGCGGGAGTGATAATATCGTTTACGGTTATATCGCCGAGAAGCTCAAGAACGTTCGTTCCGGTCGTAGCGTGAGGATATCCTACGCCGTTGTTTGCAGCTCTGAAGCCGCCGATGATGTTAGCGTAAGTACCGCTGTATATCGTCATATGCGTGCCGTAGTCATCACATTCAACAGCTGCCCCGTCCTGGCATCCGCCGACGAGCCACAGACCCTGGCCTGAAGGATACTGCATCTGGACGTTGTAGCCGATAGTAAGGTGGTTATGTCTTGCCGAGATGATGCTGCCCTTGGGGGAAGTGATGATAATATCGGTGATCTCGGTGTCACCCGTGAGGTACCAGTGGAGTGCGTCGGTGGTAAATACTATCTGAGCAGCTGCGCCCTCTGCGCTCTTGACAGTTATCTTTGCGCTATGAGCGGGCTCGGTGAATACACCGCCCTTGGTAAGGTCGTTATATCCCGTCTTGGGTATTACGATAGTATCAACTACGTAGATAGTACCGCCCGTACGAGAAAGCATCTCGTAAGCGGTAATAAGGCTCGTGATAGCATCGTCAGCAGTTGCACCGTAAAGTCCCGTTCCGTTGTCGGAAACGTAAACTACGGGTTCAGACGCAGCATTTTCAACTACTACGTACTCGCAGTCGTCGCAAACAAGGTCGTAGTTTCCATCGACGCCACCAAAGAAACGAACTATGCCGTGAGCGTCAGCGTCGATAGCGATCTCGATATCTGAAGTTACGATAACGCCGCAGTCGTTACATACTACGTTGTAAAGACCGGTCTCGGTGCAAGTAGGAGCCTTTGTTACGACGTCTGCAGTATCAGCGTGAGGACAAGCCGCGGAAGAACCGCAGAGCTTACAGAATTCGCCGTCACCGAAATCGTGTGCGCCGAGCACGTTGATACAGTAGTCGGAGAGCGTGCCTACAAGGTATTTTGAGCCTATGGTAGAAACGAGAGCGCCATCTGCAGTTTCGTTTGAGTACATAGAAATCTTTCCGTGTACACGAGTCACACCGCCTGCCATAGAGCCGCCGCAATTGATAGAACCGCCGAGTGCAACTATGGTAACGTCCATAACGCTTGCCGTATTGGTATCAACGCCTGCAAAGTAGAAGTGAGATCCCGTTGTAATATTTCCGTTGATAACGTATACTACGTTTCCTGCCGCCTTCATCGAGTTAGCGGGGGTAATATAGCCGCTTACGTTGATGTCACCGTGGAATTCAAGGACGTTGGTGCCGGTCGTAGCGTGAGGATATACTGCCGAGCTTGCCGCTCTGAAGCCGCCGATGATGTTTATGTAGTTACCGCTGTAGAATGAAACGTGGGTATCAACGTTGTCACATTCGTATGCAACGCCTTCCTGGCATCCGCCGACTACCCAAAGGCCAACGCCCGAGGGATAGCTCATCGTAAGGTCGGTACCCATCGTCAGATGATTGTGTCTTGCCGCAATTACGTTACCCATGCTACCCTTGATAACGATATTGGTAAGCTCCGTGTCACCGGAGAGGTAGTAGTGAGGTGCGACATTGAGTATCTCGAGAGTCGCCTTGGTATCGGTGGCGCTCGTGATGGTTATCTTTTCTGCGTGTGCAGGCTCTACGAATACTGCACTACCCATGAGGGTATTCTGCACGTTACCCGAAGCCTGAATGTTGTCAACGATGAGTATCTCACCGCCGACCTCGGAAAGAAGATCGAAAGCATTTGCGAGAAGAGAAAGAGGTGCGTCTATCGTAAATCCGTAAGAGTTTACGCTGCCGTTGTCGGAAACGTAGATCTTGTTTTCTGCCGTTGCATTTGCAATTACGACTTCTCCACAGTCGTTACAAATGAGGTCGTATCCGTCCTCGCCGAGTTCAAGGTGCTTTTTGCCGTGGTTTGCGGAGTTGATACCTGTGTCAACGTCGCTCTCAAGAACGGTTCCGCAGTCGTTACATATTACGTCGAACTTTCCTGCGACAGTACAGGTAGCAACTACCTTTACGTTGTCGTAGGTGTTAGCGTGGTCGCAGGGCTTTTCACCGTTACAGTAATGGCAGTAGGAGTCGTCACCGTAGTAGTGGCCATCCGCTACACAAACGTCAGCAAGGCTGTTTTCGGTAACGGTAAGTCCCGAGTTTGCCTTTGCCTTGTTCATCATAATGGTTGCAAGGGATGCAGTGCCCTCGTTATCCGCGTTGTGATAAAGAGTAAAGCTACCGCCTGCATTGAAGTATGTTACTCCGATCGCTTTGTATCCGCTCATATTTCCGCTGACGAGATATGCGTTTACGTGGTCGATCTTGTAGTTAGACATACCGCCGATGTAAGCTACGCCCTCTTTAGAGTTGTGGTTTGTAAGGTTACCCTTAAGAATGAAGTTAGCGCTAACACCTGCACTCGTCTTTCCGTTATGTCCGAGTACGATAAAGTCGGACTGAACGTCACCGAGTATCTCCAGTGTATGTGTTGCGCCCACCTTGTAGCACATAGACGTGTTGTTAGCACGGTCACCTGCGATGATAGCCTCGTACTGACCGCTCTTTACGATAAGGTGAGTATCGTTTGTCGTATGTGCGGACTGAGGAATTTTTGCAGAAGCAAGCTCACCGCATCCGCCGAAGAGGTAGAGAGTACCGCTGCCCGTCATGGTAAGCCCCTCACCCATTGTGAGAGTGTTGTGGCAAGCACCGATCAGACCACCGTTGTCATGGTGGATGTTGAGGTTTCTGATCTCGGTATCACCTGACGCATAAAAACGGCTGGTTACAACGCCGTTTGCATTTACGAAATGCCACTTGGGAGAGCTGCCGTATCCCTCGATGATGATCTTGCCATCGTGCGCAGGCTCCCAGAAGCCGTTACTGATGACGTATCTCTCGTTTGTGAGAGTACCGACGATACGGATGGTACCGCCGTTGCTTCCGATAGTTGCATACGCCTTGGAAAGCAATTTAAAGGGTGCATCGGGTGTGCGTCCGGAGTTGGAATCCGAACCTGCGTCGGAAACGTAAACTATATCAGTTGCCGTATCCGCCGCTACTGTCTCCGTACCCGCGTCCGTATCGGCCGTCATCGCCAATACAGCAAAGGGTATCATGAGCAAAAGTGCCAAAAGAATTGCTGATAACTTTTTCATATTTTCCTCCTGTTATTTTGCTGCGCACACCAAAAATTACCTTTTCCCCTCGTTTTGCATTTTCTGCGTGCGCAAAATATACAACTATATAATATCACTAAATTTTGCGCTCGTAAATATACAAATACCGCTTTTTGCACTTTTAGGAACGCCAATATTTGTTGTTTTCCCTACTTTACCCAAAATAATTGTCTATACTTTGTGCATAATGACGAAGCCGCAGAGCGCTCTGAGTCCCCCTCTATCAGAAGAGGCCGCGAAAGCGCCCTGCGGCTTTTATAATTTTGTATTTTTTTGTTGTATTTTTTTGCGTTTTATTTTTATATTTTTGTGATTTCGTCTGACACGCTATCCTGCGCTTTACTTTGCGGCTACCTCAGCAAAGCCCTCGTTTGCTTTTTTGATATCGTTCTTTGCGAGAATCGTATATTTTGCAAAGGTGGAGGCGTAGGTAGTATCAAGCTCTCTGAAAAGATAAATGAGCTGTGCGTCGATCTTGCCCGGGCGGAGCATATAGCCAAGGTCGTATATACGCGAGTCTGCCATTATCTCGAGGCTGACGATACTCTCGTCGTCTCTGACGTGAACTCCCTTGAGCGTCTTTTCTCTGAATGCGGGAGTGAGCAGCTGCTGTGAGTAGTAAGCGAGCGCCTCGGTGACCTCCCCGCGCATTTCGATATTGGTCGGGAGATTTATCATACAGGTGTAGTTTGCATGATAACCCGAGAGAATGGTATAGTATCTGTCCTGCTCCTCGCTGAGCTTCGGATACGGCAGGATTCCGTAGTTCGTTTCCATATCGCGGAAGCTGTTAAAGGATGATATTCTGCCAAACAGGAAGAGCGCTCTGTCCTCGGTAAACATCTTGATAGCCGCATCACCTGCACCCTCGTCCCAGCGCTGCGAGTAGTTTATTCCTATCGACTTTATCTGCTCGGTATAGTTTACGAGTGCGGTAAAGACCTTTTCATCTCCCGAGAAGGTCATCTTTATCTCTCCGTCCTCGGTGTTGAGTATCTTCGTTCCGCCGGCAGAAAATACGCCGTAGATCGAGTCGTCCCAGGTGAGAATACCGTACTTGTCGTTCATATTCATCACGCCGTCACCGTCAAAGTCGGCGGTCACGTTTCTCGCATACTCGTAAAGCTTGTCAAACGTCCACTTGTCTTCCTCGATGAGCGTATAGAGGCTCGTATCGTATCCCTGCTGCTCGTACATTCCCTTGTTGAATGCGATGCAGAACTGTTGCAGATCATCCTGAATGGAGATATCGCCCGTCGTATAATAGAGCTTGTCTGCTACCGCGAACTCCGCGTTTGCGTTCTGATCCCACCACTCGTGAGTAACGTCGAGATAGTCCATACTGTTTAGGTCATAGAGATATCCGCCGTATCCGAGCTGCACGATATCGTATCCCGCTATCATAGCGAGGTCGTAAATATGTGTGTTTGAGCCAAATGATTCAACTGCGAGGTTGTACGCCTCGGAGCTCTTGAATTTTTCCTCGTAGTTGATAACTACGCCAAACTCCTCTTCGACCTTGGCGTTCTTCGCCTTTATAGCCTCGTCGAGTATCGTGACGTTCTCCTCAGCGAACTTGAAATCGTTGAAGGCGTCGCCCGCCTGAGAGCCCAAAAGTATAAAGAACGTAGCGTCGTCGTAGGTTTCACCCGTCTTTTTGAACGGAGCGGTGTCAGCCGTCGCATCCCCTGCCGACGTATCGGCGGGAGTGCCGCTACCGCCGCACGAGCAAAGGGCGGAGAGCAAAGTGCAAACGAGAAGCAGGAGAGCGCTGATCTTTATGATTTTCATATTCGAGTCTCCATTTCCCGCGTCACTGCGCGTTTCTTCTCTTTATTATAACTACGACCGTAACGGCGACGAGAATTACCGCAACCGCAGCCGCCGCGATGACGATCACCGTCGTCGTATCCATCGAGGTGCCGTTGTTGGTCGTACCGGCAGCATCTGTTACGTCGGAGGTGTCAGCACCGCCGTTTTGCGAGCCCTGATTGTCGTTCGTGCCCTGGTTGCCCGCCTGATTGCCGCCTTGAGTATCCGAGGAATAGATCTTCTTTTCCTCAAAGGTAGGCATCTCGTCGTCAAACTCGTCTACCTTTTCCGTCTTTGTAAATTTGACCGCGTAGTCGGCATCAGAGGGGTAGAGCGCGCAGCCGTCGATATAATATAACTCGCGAGTCTCCGTCGCAAGACCTGACGTTACCGAGAAGCAAGAAGCACCCTCGGAGCGCAGGTTGATGGTAAAGGAATCTATACCCACGTCAGCGTCACGCTTGGTATCCGTATAAACGTCAGCGACCGCCGCGTCGTCCGTTACGTTGACTATCGTCGTTCCACCCTCGTTTACCGAGCCCTCGTATGCGCCGAGAATAAGCTTTTCTACCACCGCGTCACCAAAGAAGTTCATCGTGACCGTGTTTTTGTAGGTTACCTTTGAGCGCGAGGTGTTGAGGTATCTGTTCTGTGCAACGACGTAGAGCCAGGTACCACTGCCGACGTTGATATTGCCGTCTCGCTCTTCTTCACCCGCGTAGTTGATGCCGGTAGACGCGTCTATCGCGGAAACGTCCTTGTTGTTATATCCGCCGACGATGTACGCGCCGCTTCTGACAGCGGAAACGTCAACGCCGTAGCCTATCGTCAGCTCGTTGTAGCGAGCGGCGATAAGGAAGGTATTGGAGCCGTCGATAGTAAGATAATCTATCGTCGTGGGGCCCGAGAGCAAGTAGTTGTTATCCTTGCCGAATTTGAGCGTTGCCTTGTAGTTGACACCGTCGTGTCTGCCTGTGATGTTGATGTGTCCCTCGTGTGCGGGCTCGGAGAAGTGTGTTTTGTTTCCGTCCGTCGTCTCCGTCATACACCAGGAGCCCGTCACGTCGTAAGTACCGCTGATCACTATCGTTCCGCCGTCCTCGGCAAGCGTCTCGATCGCGGTGCCGAGATCTCCCATTGCCGTTTCAAGCGTCTTTCCGTCTCCCGTGCCGCCCTGCTTTACAAAAAGCACGGCGTCGGTATCTGCGTGTCCGACAAGCGCAAAGGCGCTGAACGTGCAAGCGCAAAGAATAGCCGCCAGCACGAGCGATATTATCTTTTTCATACTAATTCTCCTTTATAGACTTTGTATTAAAGCTCGATGGGTCATCTGTCGCATCCCGCCGATTCTTTCTTTCTCTGTACGAGTACCGCACTCACGACGACACCGAGAACGCATACTACGGCAAATGCCGCAAGTACGGGGGTGTAGTCGGAGGTGTCAACTCCCTCGAGTATAGAGCCGTTTGCTACCTTTTTGAGATTATCAAAGGATGCGGCAGAATAGATATCGGAGGAGATGAACTCGTCGTAGATACCTGCCTCAACGTACGCCGCCGTCGTGCCTACTCTGTCAGAGGCGTTCGACTCCCAGACGCTTGAACCCGAGAAACCGTTGATAACGCCTGCGTCAACTCCGAACGTAAATGACTTTGATACCTTAAAGTTCTTGGTAAGATAGAGCTTGAAGCCGTCGGTGAAGCCCGAATTGTTCTTCTTGTCGCTGACACAGCACCATACGTCGATGATACCGCCGTCAAGGGTGAGCTTGCCCTCGCCCATCGTTACCGTATCGTTTATATTTCTTGCACCGACCGCGAGCTTCTTTATTCTCGCGTCTCCGCCAACGAAGATGTCGATGTCCCCGTCAAGTCCGCCGGCGCATCCCTGTCTTGCAAATCCGACTATCTCAAAAAAGTCTCCCGAGAGTGCCTTGATGCTTACGTTTGCGCGGAATTTACCGCTTGCCTCGTCAAACGCGGTCTTGTCTGCGCTGCCGATAACACCGCCGACAACGTAGAATTCACCGCCCTGACTCTCAAATCCGTCACCGAAAAGCACGGGATTGAAGTGGCAGACCACAACACCCGTGAGAGTAGAGGGCGTGCCGTCGCCTATTTTGAAGAGGATATCATAAAATTCAGTCGCTCCGCCGAGCACCCATCTCTGTCCGCCCGAGAAGAGAACGCTGCCGTTATAGTCAACTCCGTCGTACTTTCCGACTATCTTGATAGTTCCCTTGTGTGCGGGCTCATTGAACGTACCGTCGACCACGAGCTGATCCATAATAACGATGGTAGCGTCGGAGTTTCCTGCCGCGTAGTACATATCGGTCAGCTTGCCCGCGGGAGTCTCGGGAGACTTACCGTTACCGGTACCGCCGACCTTGACGAAGAACACCTTTTCCTCTGCGGGAGTATCCTCACCGTCCTGCGTGCCCTCGGTCGTGGTATCGCCTGCCGTCGTATCTTCCGCCGTCGTGTCGTCGGCGGTCGTATCACCTACCGTCGTATCGCCCGCCGTCGTGTCTCCTACCGTAGTATCGTCTCCTCCGCCGACACCGTCAGTGCTGCCGCAGCTCGTGCATATACCCGAGACGTAGTCGTGCGCACCGACGACATCCTCGCACCAGTCAGCCTCACTGCCGTAGGTAGCAGTCGTATCTGACGATACCTTGCCCTTGAGCATACTTATCGTGCTCGCGATAGAGGTGTTCTCTGCATCGTAGTAGAGAGAGAAACCGTCGCCCGAGAAATTGTTTATATGTATGTACTTGATGGTAGAGATATCGCCTCTCTTGTAGAGGACGTTCGTTTCGTCGATCTTGAGAGTAGCTGAAGTACCGCCGAAATAGATGCCCGAGTCGTTGGGGTTGCCCGTTATATTTCCGTCGATGACGAGATTTGCGCTAACGCCCGCACTCGTCTTTTTGTTATGTCCGAGAACGATATAATCTACGCTGATATTGCCGAGTATCTCGACGTTGTGCGTAGCGCCCGCCTTGTAGCAGACGGAGGTAGAGGTGTTGACGTAGTCACCGCCCGTGATCTGTCTGTACGCACCGCTCTTTACGACTATGTGCGTGTCGTTGGTGGTATGGTCTGCCTGGGAGACCAGGCCGGTCATACCAAGCTCGTAGCATCCGCCGAAGAGGTAGAGCGTACCCGCACCCGACATAGACAGTCCCTCACCCATCGTGAGAGTGTTGTGGCAGGCACCGATGATACCGCCGTTGTCGTGATGTATCTTGAGATTTCTGAATTCGGTATCGCCCGACAGATAGAATCTGCTGCGCACGACGCCTCCCGCATTCTTCAGATAAAGCGTCGCTGTGGAATCGTTTCCTTCAATTATTACCTTGCCCGAGTGTCTCGGCTCCCAGAAGCCCTTTGTCATTCCCTCGGCAAGAGAATTGGTAAGAGTACCTACTATCCTGATTATACCGCCCTCGTCTCCGAGCACCTCGTAGGCGCGGTTGAGAGTGAGAAACGGAGCGCTCGCGCTCGTACCTGCCGCCGAGTCGCTACCCGTATCAGAAACGTAAACGATGCTGACATCGTCCGCGCTGACGTTGAAGCACACGCACGCAACGGAGAGGCAAAGAACGACCAAAAGCAGCCCGAGCGAAGTTATTTTCCATTTTTTCATAATTTATCTCCTTTCTTACAGAGAGGTTTTTTGACAAATGCAGAGTGTGCACAAAAGCACAAATGTGCTCGTCATTTGCTCAAATTATACCTTATCGTGCGGAAAATTGAAATATCCAAAAGTATTACATTTACATTTTTGCGAACAAATATTGCATTTCAAAGCAACATTTTGCGCAAAAAACTCTAAAAGTTCACTTTCCTTTTGTTCAAAGCACACTATTTTAGATAGTTGAGAACACAAGTTTTTGTGCGAGATAAAAAACTTCTTGCTTTTTTCTTCCCCAAAATGTAAAATTGTAGTTACAAAAAGAAAAATTTTACCCGACCAAAACAGAAAGCGAGAAGGAAATGAAAAAGATACTTATACCGCTTGTCATAATATTGTTGCTGTGCGCCGTATGTGCGCTCACGACCTCTGCCGCACCCGAAAACGAGGTGTACGTTTCCGACAACGGAAACGACGCAAACAGTGGAAACGGCAAGACAAGTGCGCTCAAAACGATAGAGGCGGCGTACGAAAAGCTCGGTTCAGCGGGCGGAGCCATCGTCATCTCTGACACATTTACCCTGACGGCAAAGGACGCGGTAATGCTCCCGTCGTGCGAGGGCGAGGTACGTTTCACTTCCCTCTCTCAAAACGGAACCGACTACAAAAAGGAGGGTGCGGTGCTCGTACTCGAAAAGAGCGTGCGCATCAACTCCGATACGGTTTTCTCCAATATTAAAATAAAGAGCGCCCCCTCGATATTCTTCGCGTGCCGAGGTCATAACGTTCATTTCGCTGAGAACATAGACGTGACGCTCACCTCGGGCAGCGTATACCCGACCATTCTCGGAGGAGACGACGCGACGAGCGCCTCCACCGAGTCGAGCCTCTCTTTCTCTGATTTCACGATCACGGTAGACAGCGGAACCTACAATTATATTAAAGGAACGAACAACCGCTCCGACTCCTCCCATCCGCTCGGAATATGCGGCAATATCTCCATTATAATAAACGGAGGTACGTTCAAGGCTGCGGGAGGCGCTAACTCAAACGACACGGCGCTGATCTCTATCGGCGGATTTGCCTCACAGAAGGGAGACTACTATCTCGAGATAAACGGCGGCTCCTTCCAAAGCTCGATATTCGGTATCGGACGCTCGGGAGGCAACTCAACGGCAGCGTACAACACAAACGAGGGAGACGTCACGATAAAGATAACGGGCGGCAACTTCGTCTGCCGTGAGATAAGTGCGGTACAAAACACGCTCGACTCGCGCATCAACGGAAAATACACCGTCATCATCACGGGCGGCAGCTTTACCTCCGCTCTGACACAGATCTCGGCAAAAGGTGCAAAGGGTGAGACGGAGGCGTTTATCACCGACGACGCTCTGCGAAGCAAGCTCGTCGGATTCGACTCGACTCTCTATCTTGACTCGGTAAAGGGCTCTGACAAAAACAGCGGAAAGACGCCCGAGCAGGCGCTGAAGACTCTCGGTGCGGCGGCAAAGGCGCTGGAGGACGGAGGCAGAGTCGTGTTGATGAACGCGACTACACTCCCAGCCTCCCTCGATATGGACGGTGAGCGTTTGACGATCACCTCCTCCTACTATGAAAACGACTACTCAAAGAAGGCTTCCCTCGTCGTCGAGGGAGACAGCCTCGTAAAAGCGGAATTGATACTTGAAAACGTCACTCTCGCAGGAAAAGGAAAGCTGACAGCGGGAGGTAAGCTCACCGCAGAAAAAGGCACGAAGACCGAAAAGGGCGCGCAGATATCCCTCTCGGCAGGCGAGTGCGAGGGTGTGAGCACGCTCTGCGTGCTTGGCGGTGACTTCTACGCCATCGACGGCGGAGCGGGCAAGGAGGGTGCTATTGTCGTGCTAAAGGATTGCACCGTTGCCTCGGACGCGGTGGGAGCGGTGAAAAAGACCGCTTCGGCATCCGTGCTTCTTGATAACGCAAAGGTATCGGGAAATATCACGGCAAGCGCTGCGGGCACCGACGGAGACTGCTCCGTCTTTGCCCACGGCGGCAGCTTTGGCAAAATATACGCAACTGCCGAGGGCAAGAGCGTCGGCGGGAACTTTTACGTAATTACCGACAAAAGCGAAATAGAAGCGTCGAGCGTCGGTGTTTCGGGAAAAGCGTACTCAAGCGTCAAGGCGGACGGCTTTGAAGCTGCCGAGCGCGTGGTGTTTGTCTCGGACGAGCGTCTTTCGCTCGAGCAGGCTTACGCAGAGCTCGGTGATGCGGGCGGTGTGATCGTAGTAGCGGGAAAGCTGACTATAGGCGAATTTTCAGCTCCCAAGCACTCGGGCAAGGTAACGATAACGAGCTCTTTTGCGGGGCTGGACCTCAGAGAATTGTGCGAGCCCGAAATACGCCTTGCCGATACTCTCGCGCTCGGAGGAAAAACTCTCATAGAAAAGACAGATCTGCTCGCGCTCACCGAGAGCACCTATATCGTTTGCGGCGGTGCCGAGACGGTGATAGGAGAAGAGGTAGAATGTGAGGTGTTCTTTGACCGAGGCGTCAGATATTACACTTCCATCGCGGGCGGACAGCTCTACTATATGAGCAAGGAATACGGATACGGCAGTGACTCGATCTCCCTCACGATAAAGAGCGGAACGTGGGGCGGCGTGTACGGCGGAAACCTGCGTCGCTCGGGCGGTTCGACGACCAACAAGAAGGTAAGCGTACCGATAACGCTGACAATTGACGGCGGACGCTTCCTGTCGGGCGTTTCCGCAAGCGGTATGAACTCGATATCAAGCGAGGTCGTTTTGAATATAAACGGCGGCACCTTTGACTGCGGTATATACGCGATATCAAGACCTTCTCCGATACTCTCGGATAAGATAAACGTTTCTTCCTCCGTTACCGTGAATATAAACGGAGGCGGAATACACGGTGAGCTGGCTCTGTTCTGCACCGACGGCGGTGCAAACTTTACGGGCAGCTACACGCTCAACGTAAACGGCGGTGAGCTGTCGCGCGTCACCGAGATAAGAGGCGGCACTTCGGACGAGATAAAAGCAAAATGCACGATCAATATTGCAGAGGGCGTCGATACGACAAGCACGCTCGAGGGTTTTGCCGAATATCAGAACCCAATATCACAGTATGCAGACCCCTCGGTATATTACTACAAGGGATACTACTATTACACGTACGCCGCAACGTATAACGGAAAGCCTGCGATATATATGACCAAGGCCCCCAACGTATGCGATATCGGAAACAGCGAGCCGCGCCTCGTTTGGTTTGCGGGAGCGGATAGCGGACGCCCCGATATGAAGAGCGTCTGGGGTATGCAGATGTACGTGCTCGACGGCTACTGCTGGCTTTACGCAACTTGTACCTCCCCCTCGGCAGAGGGCAGACGAATACACATCTGGAGAAGTGACAGCGACTCCCCCGACGGTACGTTCAGCTACTACGGTGAGATGCAGAATATCAACGACGATATCCACAATTACAACTCCCCGCGTCTCATTGAGCACGGCGGAAAGAGATACCTCTCCTTTGGCGGTATCGTGAACAAGGAGACCGACTCGATAGAAGGTCAGCGCCACTTCCAGTCTTTGATGATAGCGGAGATAGACACGCCCTATTCCTTCTGCTCCGAGGTCGTAGTCATCACCACCCCCACCAAGAGATGGGAGATAGAAGAAAACGGAAAGGTGCAGATAGTCGAGGGCTCCTTCCAGCTCCGCGCACCCGACGGCACGCTCTACATTTCCTACTGCGCGGCACAGACGGCAGGAGACGACTACTGTATGGGACTGCTTGAATTCAAGGGAGGAGAGAACGACTCCCTGCTCGATGCGGAGCTGTGGTACAAGCACCCGCAGCCGATACTGCAAAAGAACACCGACGTCTCCGTCTATTCGACGGGAGCGCTCGTGTACGTTCCGACGCCCGACGGTGACGCTCTCATCGGCGTATACCACGCAAAGCTGCACACGAATTCTTCCTACAACGGCAGATGTCTGTTCCTAACGACAGTCGGCTGGAAGGACGACCACTCCCCCGTCATCGGTCAGCCGCAGGCGCTTGATACGGTCTTTACTCTTCCTCTCAACTCAATGCCTCTCGAATACAGAATAAAGGGATTCTCAAACTTTGAGGAAAAGATATACGATATCGGAGATAACGGCAACGGCAACGGTAACGGTAACGGCACGACGGTCGCCCGGGGCGACGATAATACCCTCCTCGTAATTATCGGCGCCGTCTCGGGCGTGCTCATCGTAGGATGCATCTGCGTCCTCGCCCTTACCCTCACCGCCCCCAAGAAGAAGCCGAAAGAAAAGCAGTAATCAACAACGAAAGCGCGAGGCGCACTCCACGCGGAAGTGAGCCTCGCGCTTCTCTTTTTTTATTCTTCACAAACAAAAAACGGCGGGACTGTGGAAAGTCCCGCCGTTTTGAGCGTTTTATATTGAGTTTTCCGTCTGCCGAGCTATCAAGCTATCAATAGCGTACTATCTCAACGTCCCAACCTGCGAGAAGCTGAATGAGCATAGCTGCGTCGCGGTTGTTGACCTTTTCGTTTCCGTCGAGGTCGTTGTCGTATACGACAAGCTCACCGTAACCGGAGAGGAGCTTGACGAGTGCCGTGATATCGGCATTCGTGAGCATTCCGTTACCGTCTGCGTCCGCAACTACGTTTCCGTTCTTGTTAGACGCGCCGATAAAGTCGAAGGTATCGGTAGAGCTTGCAAGCGTGCTATCGGTGTAGAGGTGGGCAATAGTCGCACCGTCACCTGATACTACCGAGTCTGCGGCAAAGGTCGTATTTGCAAGATTCACAACGAACGTACCGTCAAAGCTCATAGTCGTCGAATCCGGCTGGATAGCGGCGATGGTGGGCTTCTTTTCGTAGCTGGTGCCGGGTGCATAAGAGAGCAGATCCGTGCCGTTTACGTTGATGAACACGTCAGCCTTGAAGATCTTTTCGCCCTGCGAGGAGGTTGTGGTAGAGCCGAGACGAGACAAGCCGTATACGGGGGAATTGATGGTAGCGCCATCGCTTATATTAACGGTAAAGGTACCGCCGTTTGACGAGTTGTTGCCCGAAGCCGTTACGAGATAGTTCTCGGAGGCGGACTTGACGGGAGTGACGACTGCGTTCTTTCCTATATTGAGAGTTACGTTGCCGTCGATAGAACCGATATGCGCTACGTTTGAGTTTCTCCAGTTACCGCCGCGGATACTTCTCCAAGTACCGCCGTTTACGGTAATGGTATAGTCCTTGTCAGTAGATACCTCCTCAAGCGTCTTCTTGTCGGGCTTGAAGTTTGCAGAGGAAGCAGAAGCCTGATAGTGACCGCCTACGATGAAGGTATATCTTCCGCTCGTCTTGCAGGAGGTCGTTACGCTCTCGGTGAAGGTAACGTCGTTGAACTTACACTCGATCGCCGTCGTATCGCCTCGTCCGTAGATATTGATGTTATCGAAAATATGCTCGGAGGAGATAGAGAAGTAATCTATCTGCCACTGAACGTCGGGGCTCGTTCCGCGTATCGTAACGGGGCCGCCGCATACGGGCGTGCAATAATAGGAGGAAGAGGACGCGAGCTTGTTTGTCATTACGTTCATCGTTCCGCCGTAGGGGGTAAGCATCTTGTACGCTATACCGAGGTTCTGTACGGGAGTGTCGGGGGTAAGTCCCGAGTTCTTGTCGCTTCCCGCCGTCTGATCGATATATATCTCAACGGGGCCGCTGTTACCGTAGAAGTCGTAGGTCTTGAAGTGTGAGGTCGTGAATATCGGGAATACCTTGTTAGTTATATGAGCGGTAGTTGCGCCCGTGACCTTTGCGCTTCCGTACGTCGTATAGAAGCCCGCAGTACCGACGAATTCCGCATCCTCACCGATGGTGAGAGTGTAGTCACCGGGGATATTGTACGTTCCGTCCTGAGAAGCGGAGATGATCGCGTTTCTCGCGCTGCCGTTGATAACGGTCTGAAGCACGGTACCGCCGAGGATGTTCGCACAATAAGTACCGTCGAGTCTTTCGGTCGCGTGTACCACGCCCTCGGTCTCGGCAACGCCTGCGATCCTACCCGCTACGTAAAGAGGACAGTTGTACGTTCCGCCCGTTACGTTGAGGGTTGCAGATCCGTTTGCCGACAGAGCGGTGTAGCCTGTTACCGAAACGAGATAGTTCATTTCGCTTGAATTTGTCACAAGAGGCTGAACGGTACAGCTTCCGCCGAGGTTGAGGGTGACGTTTGCATCGATAAGACCAACCGAAGCGTCACTGCGCACTCTCCAGTTACCGCCTATGATCGAACGCCACGTTCCTCCGTAGACGGAGATCGTGTAGTCCTCAATCGTGCTGACGACCTCGTAGGGACGAGAGTCCTGCTTCCAGTAGCAGTAGGGAGAAGAAGACATATAGGCGTCACTCTCGCCAAGTCCGTATCCGCACTGGTAGTAACCGCCGAGAATGAAGGGGTATCTTCCTCGTGCGCCCGCCTCGTATGCAGGAGATACACTCAGATTTTCTCCGAAGGTCACGTTGTTAAATCCACATTCGATAATGGGAGTAACGGAGTATGGACGGAGCATAAGGTTGTCTATATAGTGGTCGGAATTAAAGGTAATATAATTAAAACGCAGTCTGATACCGGGGTTTCTTCCTCGGAGCATTATCGGGCCCGTAATATCGGTCGGAGTGCAGAAATAGTTGCCCTTCTCCGCTATCTGAGGCTCGGGCGATAGGCTGACGTCGTTTGACTTTGCATCCGATATATCGTGAGATGCGATAAATACGATCGTTCCGCCGTTAGGAGTAAGCGCGTCGTACGCGCGCTCAAGCGTCTTGTAGGGATCGGTCTCGGTTCCCGTTGCCGTATCCGAGCCGTCGTTCATGTGAACGTAAACCGTCGGAAGAGTTGCCAACGCCGCAAAGTTCTCGTCAAGCGTAACGGGCTTTACGGTACATTCGGCTCCCGAGGGGTATGGCTGAGGCGTCATCGTGGGCTTGCCGTCCGTAAAGTCGGCTGCTACGTGCACCTTGCCGTTCGAGTCGAAGGTCATCTTGTCAATGCATATCTCACGGTTTTCAACCTGACTAAGACCTGCGTGCTTGTGGTATACCATCCACATTTCCGTTCCGTCGGGAGAGGTGGTATAACAGCAATGTCCCGTACCAACGGCACCGGACGCGGTGTCACCTCTGAGAACGTAATCGGTCGTCGAGAGCAGTCCTCCGTTCGTCTGCTTCTTAAAAGAGCCGAGAGGAGAGGAGCTGGTTGCCGCACCTACGGCGTAATAAACGGACTTGAAGCTGTTACAGGTATATAGCATATAGTATTTGCCGTCTCTCTTGAATACAGAGGGGCCTTCTGCAACGTATCCGTATTCTTTTTCCCACGTATAGTGAGCGGGAGCAACAAGACGCGTGATGGTGCTCTCTATGGGCGTGAGCGTTTCCATATCGAACTCGCATCCGTATATGACGTTACCATGCGTCTGCTTAAAGTCTATATCGGTTCCCGTCTTAACGTAGTAGAAATACACCGTACCGTCGTCGTCAACGAAGAAGTTTCCGTCGATACTCGGATAATCAAAAACGTAGGAGGTGTTTTCAGCCGTGGTAAAGGGGCCTCTGGGGGAGGGACCCGATGCTATGACCAGCTGTTCGTTTACGCTGACCGCCATATAGTAGGTACCTTCGTAGAGGAATACCTCGGGAGCCCAGAAGTTCGTCAGAGTTTCAACGCCTTCAATGGATACACCCGACTTTGCAAGAACGTAGTCGATACTCGACCAGTTTACAAGGTCGCGCGAGGTGTAGGCGATATAGCCGTTTCCGCCCGCGTTTGTGGTGTACATGTAGTAAGTGCCGTCCGTATCCTTGAAAACGAACGGGTCAGCACCGTTTGCTACGGGATTGGTAAAGGTCTTTCCGTCAGTGTAGCTGATGACAGTCCCCTGTGACTGTGAGGACGCACCGCCCGTGCTGACGTTGCTCGTCTCGGCAGAGGTGAACATACCTGCGGAAAATACCGCCGAGCACATCACTACTGCGAGAAGCAGAGAGATAAATCTTTTCATTTTCTTCTCCTTTTAAAAAAATTTTCAAAAAAGCGCTTGACCTTCCGTCAAACAGAGTATACACATCCATTTTATACTATCTGTTCAAAAAAAGCAACAATAAATCAAAATTGTTATGCAAGACGCCGCTTTTGATTTAAAAAAAGGAAAAATCCGCTCAATATGTGCGTATATATAAATATTGTAAACAAAACCGCCAAAAAAGAGCTAACACCTTGACAAACGGAGCTTTATGCGATATTATTGTGATGTATGCACTATTGCATCGTAAGCTAAAAAGTGAAATTTTGCGCTTTTATCCGGTTTTAGTCTTTTGCGCCGAGAGAGAGAAGCGTCTCACACTCGGCTGGTATTCCTTGTCTTAAAATCAAATTTTGGAGGAAACTACACAATGAAAAAAGCACTGTCAGTTTTGCTTGTCACGTTGATATGCGGTGTTGCGTTACTTTGCTCGCTTCCCATGATGGAAGCAAACGCCGCCGTTTACCAAGATCTTACCTATACCGTATCGGGAGGAAAAGTTAAGATAACCGACTGCAGCGACTCTGCCGTATCGGTCGTCATTCCCGAAAGCATCAACGGATATCCCGTCACGAGCATCGCAAGCTACGCTTTCGCCGATTGCTATGCGCTCAGCTCTATAACCATCCCCAGAGGCGTAACGAGCGTAGCGCTCGGTGCGTTTGACAACTGTTATTCCCTTGAAAGAGTCGAGATAACCGACCTCTCTGCATGGTGCTCCGTCAGCTTTGCAAAACTCGAGTCAAATCCTCTCTACTTTGCAAACGAGCTCTACCTCAACGGTGCGCTTCTCACGGAGCTCGACCTTGACATAGACGCAAGAGGGATCGGTGACTTTGCATTTGCAGGTTGCACGAGCATAACGAGCGTCACCATCGGTGCGGGCGTTGAATATATCGGCGCTTACGCCTTCTTCGGATGCGGCTCGCTTGAAAGCGTAAGCATAGCAGAGGGTGTCGAGAGCATCGCGAGCTACGCTTTCTCCGATTGTGAAGTACTCACAGAAGTTTCTCTGCCCGAAAGCGTCAACAGCATCGGCGAGGGTAGCTTCTCGGGTTGCTCTTCCCTTGCAAGCATAAACGTACCGAGCGGCATCGACAAGATCGCAAACAGCACCTTTGCAGGCTGCGGCGCACTCACGAGCGTCACTCTCCCCGCATCCGTCAGCTCTATCGGCAACGAAGCTTTCTGGAACTGTACCGCTCTTGAAAGCATAAATATTCCCGACGGCGTTGTGAGCATCGGCGATTCTGCTCTGCGCTCCTGCACGAGTTTGACAAATATCGTTATACCCGCAAGCGTAACGAGCATCGGATACAGCGCTTTTCTTGATACTCCCATTGAAAACGCATATTTCTGCGGAAGCGAAGAGCAGTTTGCGGCTATTAACGTCCAAAACGGCAACTCCGCTCTCACAGGCGAAATAAATTACCACGACTACGACGGCTTTGAAGGCAAGCTCCCCACTTGTACGGAAGCGGGCTGGGAAGCGTACGAGGTCTGCTCGCTCTGCGGACATTCCACTTACACCGCCATCGACGCACTCGGACACGACGAGATCTCACACGAGGGCAAAGCAGCTACTTGTACCGAGGACGGATACGAGGCGTACGTTTCTTGTTCAAGATGTGACTATAACACATACACTGCGATCAAAGCTATCGGTCACGACTATTCT
>JAZQXE010000120.1:0-7599 GCA_045632705.1 Eubacteriales bacterium
CCAATGTGGTCCTCGTGACCGTGTGTCAGGAACACTCCGCGTACCTTGTCTGCGTTTTTCTCAACGTAAGTGAAATCGGGAATAACGATATCTACACCGAGCATATCGTCGTCGGGGAAAGCAAGTCCGCAGTCGATAATGATCATATCGTTTCCGTATTCGAGCACTGCCATATTCTTGCCTATCTCACCGAGACCTCCCAGCATCATTACTTTTAATCTCGTTTCTTTTTTTGCCATATTATCTCCTTTTTTAAAATTTGGGGTAAGGGTATTTTTCATAAAATACCGCGCAAAGAAAAAACGGCATTATGCCGCTTTTGTGTTTTTGGGCCGAAAAAGAGCATACCTCTCCCTCGGAATAACTATATCTCCGTGCCGAAAACGGTATAACGGCCCCCGTTTGCGCGCTATCGGATCTTTGATTTATAACACGAACACAAAATACAGTATCTACATTATACACCGAAAAAGCAATAAAAGCAAGAGAAATACCAAATTTTACGCGGAGATTATTTATTTTCAAAAAACGTAAGCAAATATCCCCACCAAAGCGTACACCGCCGTAGCTACCGCCGCACCGAGCGCAAAGAAGAAAACGCTTTTCCTTTTCTTTCTCTTTTTTTCTCCTATCACGTCTGCCTCACAGAGAAGACGCCTCGCCTCCGTGAGTATGTCGGGGTGAGTATCGGATATTTCCGAGACGTCCTCCGAGATAAGAAAATACGCCTCGTCAAACAGTGCGTTCTCCGTATTTTTTACGTAAACTACCCTTCTCTGACACCCTCTTATCATATATCTGCCTTCCTTTTCACCGTCTCTTTTGAGAATATTTTTACCTTTACACCCTTTTTTATACATACGACCGCTCAAAAAGGCAGGTATTTGAGCGTTATGGGAACACATCTGCCATGCAAATGTCAAATTTTGTAATTTTTTCAAAAAACTATTGACATAATAGGAAAAAAGTGGTAAAATTGTCGCATAAAGGGATATTTGAACTTTTATTACAAATTTTAGTAAAGAAAAGGAGCATAATTATGAAATCAACAGGCGTAGTACGCAAGATCGACGAAATGGGCAGAATAGTAATTCCGATGGAGATAAGAAAAACTCTTGATATCGGAGACAGAGACAGTCTCGAGATATTCGTTGACAACGACAATATTATATTCCGCAAATATCAGCCTTCCTGCATATTCTGCGGAGACTGCGAAAACGTCGAATACTACCTCGGCAAGCGCATCTGTGCAAATTGCATTGAGAGAATTAAAGATCAGTTCTGACTCTTAGACCTCCCGCCGCTTATGTGGCGGGAGGTCTTTTTTGCCTTTTTACTCACCTTGGAGGGAGGCGAGATAGAATGAATGTTTACAATTTAATGGCACCGTTTCGGTTGACAATCTCCCGTCGTTGTGTTACAATTTTTCGGAACAGATCAATTTATACAGGAGTCTATAAAATGAAGTCTAAATTATTAATATCACTCGTCTGCATCATGCTGACAGGCACGATGCTCTTCTCGTGCTCTCCGAGCACCGCAAACCCCACCGACACCACCAAGGACACGTCGGCGGATACGGACGGATCCGAAATAGAAGATCTCGAGCTTCCCGAATACGACTTTGAGGGTGCGGATCACGCTCTTTTCTTGAAGCTCCCCGAGGGATTTGCAGAAAAGGACTACTCCGAGGGTATTGATTTCAGAAGCGAAACGCCATCCGAGGCAGAGATCAAAAACGAACTCATCAAAAACTATCTCAAAAACTTTGAAACGAAAAGCGACGTATCCGAGAACGGAGTCGTTGAAGACCTCGACTATCTTACGATGACCTACGTCGGCAAGCTAAACGGAGAGGCGTTCAGCGGAGGAAGTGCCGAAAACGCAAGCCACCAGGTATCTATCTACGCATCTACGTTTATCGACGGTTTTGATCTTGGACTCATTGGAATGAAGGTTGGCGAAACGAAAGACCTTGAGCTTACCTTCCCCGATCCTTATCAGAACAACCCCGACCTTGCGGGAAAGGCGGTCGTCTTTACCGTAACCGTAAGCAAGATAGAGCGCCCATCTTATCCCGAGATCACCGATCAGCTTATCCTTGACAATCCCAACGTCTTTACAGAAGAGGGCATCACAGCGGAAAAGCTACTCGAAAACGTTACCAAATCTCTCGCTGAATCCTACAAAAGCGAAAACGAGTCGCTTCTCTACGATGCGTGCTGGTCGTATCTGCTCAAAAACTCCGAGGTCGTCTCCTACCCCGAGGGACTGGTCGAGGGATACGTTGACGTTATCGTAAGATCCTACGAGCTTCAGTACTCGCAGAGCATAGATCAGTTAGCCATTCAGATGGGATATCTCTCGGGCAGCGACTTCATCGACAAGTATGCAAAGCCGATGGCTCAGGACGTCATCAAAGAGAGCCTGATGCTCTATTACGTCGCAGAAGAGCTTGAGGTAGTAATAACGACCGACGAAGCGCACGCGAGCGCAAGAGAGCAATATACCGCACAGATAGAGCCTAACATCAGCTTCTATTCTATGTTCTACGGTATATCCGACTACGAGAGCTACGTTGAATATATGGGCGGTATCGAGTCGTACAAACAGAGTATGATCTACAACGCCATAATCGTCAAGCTCTGCAAGATCGAAAGCGTAGAATAAAAAGTTAACGGTACGGAGTTGTAAATGCCTCACGGTATTTACAACTCCTTTTTTATTTCGTTATTGCGGCTTTAAAAAGCCGTGAACAAAGCCGCCCGCGTCAGCGGAGCAAACGTCTCCACCTATCACTCTGCCGCGATATACAAGGACATTTGCATATACTGTCCCCTCGTACCCCGCATAGTTTGTGACGGTGTAGGTGTACCGCTCCACCTCCTTGTTTTTGTACTTTGACAGATCAAAGCCCTGCGCTCTCTGTATCTCGTTATACCCTGCGTATATCTTGTCAAACCGAGAAGGGATAGTGACGGTAACGCTCTCCGTCGGCTCTGCGCTCACCTCGTAGCCGAATGCGGCGAGAAACGCCCTTCTGTCCTCGTTGGTTTTTATTTTGTCGTAGCTTACGCTGACGGACTCGCTGATACCGCTTTCCTCCTCGTAGGGAGGGATAAGGATAAAAAGCGAAAAAAACACCGCCGCACCAACGACTACTATCGCCGCAAATTTCAACGTGCTTGCCTTTACCGAATAAATAAACATACTCTCACCTCAAAAAACGCCTGTGGGCTGATTGTTACATTTATATTTGGATATAATTGCAAATATGCAACGCTCCTTGCGTTTTTGGTGTGAAAAATAAAAAAATGCGTCAAAAGTGTTGAAGTAAGGTTTATTTTATGTTATATTGTAATGTGGTCGGATATGCGACCGCAAATATCGCTGACAAAGGTAGATTTATGTTAGAACTGAAAAACATCAGCTACACGGCTGACGGAAATGAAATATTAAAGGACGTTTCCCTGGAGATAAACGAAAGATTCGTCGCTATCACAGGCCCCAACGGAAGCGGAAAATCAACTCTGGCGAAGATAATCGCGGGAATAGCAAAGCCCGACAGCGGCAGAGTTATATTCGACGGCACCGACATCACGGATATGAGCATCACCGAAAGAGCGCGCGCAGGTATCAGCTACGCCTTTCAGGCTCCCGTCAGATTCAAGGGTATCACCGTCAAGGATATGATATCTCTCGCATCAGGCAAGAGCATCTCGGTCGGAGAAGCGTGCGCGTATCTCTCCGAGGTCGGTCTGTGTGCAAAGGATTACATCAACCGCGAGATAAACGCTTCCCTCTCGGGCGGAGAGCTAAAGCGTATAGAGATAGCTATGATAAACGCGCGCGGTACTCGTCTGTCCGTTTTTGACGAGCCGGAAGCGGGAATTGACCTGTGGAGCTTTAACAATCTCATCAAGGTATTTGAAAATATGTACGAGCGCACCAAGGGCTCGATACTCATCATCTCCCACCAGGAAAGGATCCTTGACATAGCGGACAAGATAGTCGTTATTGCAAACGGCACGGTTGCCCAGATCGGCACCAAGGACGAGATAATGCCTCAGCTCCTTTCATTCAGCAAAGGCTGCCGTTACACGAAGGGAGAATAATTATGGACAAGATACAAAAGCAGCTTCTCGCAGAGATCGCGGGAATACACGAGGTACCGGAGGGTGCTTACTCTCTGAGAATAAACGGACAGATGCACGGCTCTGCATCATCCGAGAACATTTTAATAGCTAAAAAGGATGACAAGCCGGGTATTGATATCTACATCAAGGAAGGCACGAAAAACGAAAGCCTCCATATGCCCGTCATCCTCTCACAGACGGGAATCACAGAGACCGTATATAATGACTTTCACGTTGGCGCGGGTGCGGACGTTACGATAGTTGCGGGTTGCGGCATACACAATTCGGGCGACAGATCAAGCGAGCACAGCGGCATACACGCCTTCTATCTCGGTGAAGGCGCAAAGGTCAAATATATCGAAAAACACTACGGTGAGGGAGACGGAAACGGTGAGAACATCATGAATCCCACCACCGTTTGTGTGCTTGAAAAAGATGCGTATATGGAAATGGAAACGGCGCAGATAAAGGGCGTTGACTCTACTATCCGTAAGACGAGCGCAAAGCTCGCAGAGGGTGCTACCATCGTAGTAAAGGAAAAGATAATGACGCACGGCTCACAGTATGCCGAGACGGAGTTCGAGGTAGATCTCGACGGCGAGAACTCAGGTGCTCACGTCGTTTCCCGCTCGGTCGCAACGGGAGCGTCAAGGCAGAAATTCCTCTCAAGGATCAACGGTAACAACGCCTGCTCGGGACACACCGAGTGTGATGCAATTATTATGGACGATGCAAGCGTCATAGCAATACCCGAGATAAAGGCGAACCACGTTGACGCCTCTCTCATTCACGAGGCGGCTATCGGAAAGATAGCAGGCGAGCAGCTGATCAAGCTCATGACTCTCGGACTTACCGAAAAGGAAGCCGAAGAAGAAATTATTAACGGGTTTTTAAAATGACAAGAGGACAAAGAATACAAAAGTTGCGTACCGACGCCTCCCTCTCACAGGAAGCGTTCGCTTCCATGCTCGGAGTATCAAGACAGTCGGTATCAAAGTGGGAAGCCGACAAGGCTTATCCCGAGGTAGACAAGCTCGCCGTCATCAGTGAAAAATTCGGTGTAAGCTGTGATTGGCTGATTACGGGACAAGAGATACTTGAGGAAGAAAAGACAGAGGACAAAAACAAAGTCACAATGACAAAAGGTGCATATCTCGCTTTGCTTTGCTCTTTTGCCGTATCTTCCCTCATCGCAGTTGGACTGTGCATCTATATGCTTATTACTATGCTTTAATAAAATCAAGAACGCCCATCGGTTTTTGACCGATGGGCGTTCTTTGTGTCATTTTGCATTGCAATTAAAGTCAGCTTACATTCACCTTGATAGCGGAGAAAACCTTTTCATACTCCGACAAGTCATCCGAGAATACGGTTATCTTTCCGTCTGTCCAAACAACGAAACCGTCGCATATATACGCTATGCCATCTACCGTTCCTATTTTTTCTCCTGTGGTAGTCAAGAAAATATTACCGTCAACGTCTATCAATCGCTCATAGCTGTTATGTACAGCTTTCGTATTTTCATCCTTCAAAACCACCTCCGGATACGTCGGATACTTGTAAAAATATTCGTAAGCAGGGTCGTGGTATGCGGTGCTGCCTTTTACTATAAAATTGCAAAAGATCTCATTATAAGGATTCATAGTTTGAACGATCTGTTCTTTTAACTCTGCGTAATGGTCGGGTTCATCAACGTCCCCTATAAACAAAACGTCCGTCACTAACGTTCCATCGCTTTTGAGTCCTATCACATAAAAACCGTCTTCCCTTACGCATACGATATCTTTCCACAACTCTACCCTGGCAGCCATTTCTTTTCTATATACCTCTCGTTCATCAAGCGGATCATCGGCTACAGGGTCGAGGTAAACACTGACAGTGCCGTCTTTGCGAAGATAAAACACAGTATCTGTTTCGTCTTCCGGTACTATTTGCACCACATCTTTCTGTGTCACCATATTGTCTATCAATGGGTTTGATTCATCCGATCTTAAACTGTGTATCGCACCCACCGTGCCGTCATCCTTTAAGCACAAAATTGCATCCAACGATGAATGTAAAGCTCCCATCCAATCTATCAGAGATACTACTCCGTGCAGAGTGGTGTCGGGGATCATATCTATTATATTTCCGTTATTATCGGCAAATGCGAAGTGAGGCGTACCTCCTTCTCCAATATATAACACTCCCTTTCCTGGCAAATAACTAAGTTCTTTGATCTTATCTTCAGACAACGAGCAATTATTTCCTCCGTTAACACAGTTGAAATACGTTGTAATTGCAGGTACGGCATAAGCCCTTGATATGAGTTCTTTTTCCTGATTTTTGCTGTCTTTATATCCCTCTCTTGAAAGAACCGAAAACAGTGCATGGGAAAACTGATATTCCTTTTTTTCTTTTGCTTCTATCGCTCTTTGGTAAATTTCTTCCTTCTTGCTCTCGTCAAGCTCCCACACAACTTCATCGGATTCTGCTCCGCTGTCTGTATCATTTCCGGTGTTGCCGTCCGTCACCGCGTCCGTCACCGCGTCCGTCACCGTGCCCGTATCCTGTGCAGTACCTGCCGTACAGCCGGATAGCAAACAAACGCATAGTAGCAAAATCAGTATTTTTTCAACTATCCCTCTCATAAGATCCACCCTTTCTTTATATACAAATTTATTTGTGTAAAAAAGACAATAAGCGCACATACCGTTTTGCTCGGCACGTGCGCTTCATTTGCTGATGATGATCTTCTTCCCTATTCTATGCGAAAACGGGTAATAGAGAGCATACGCACTACCGAAGCTTGTCCTTGATAATACTATCGTTTTCATGGCGGAGCCCTCCCTTATCATGTTTACTTTTCAACCATATCATACCACAAGATATCTATGTTGTCAATACCGACACAACGACAACAAGCACCTCAAAGGCATCAGTCCTTGAGGTGCTTTTGTATTATTTTGCTGCAATTTGTCATATTCCCTTGAATTCAAATCCCTCTCCGTGCACGGAGGCAGCATCCGTTATAATGACAAAAGCCGTGGGGTCGGCGGCGAGAATACTCGTCTTTGCAAAATAGAGCTCACTTCTCTTGACGGCGCACATAACCATCTTTTTGCCTTCTCCGCTGTATGCGCCTTTGCAGTCAAGAAGCGTAACGCCTCTGTCTATCCGGCGCAGAAGAATATCGGTTATCACTTTGTCGTCTTGGGCAATTATTATCATCAGTTTGGATTTTAAAAGACCACCCTGCGCAAATTCAAGCGCCAATGCATTTGCCGTACCTGCGATGAGACAGAATATTACCAACTCAAAATTGCCGAGAGAAAAAGCGCAGAAGAAGATAATAGTAAAATCAATGATGAGCATAAGCGCGCCCGTTGCCATATTCGGAAATACCTTTTTAAGAAGTGTGATACCGAGGTCCGTTCCTCCCGTAGTCACACCGCAGGAAAACATAATTCCAAGGCCTACGCCC
>JAZQXE010000121.1:0-45804 GCA_045632705.1 Eubacteriales bacterium
GTATGCACAAGGTACGAAGGATTTCATATCCAAACTCGAAATAGCGCAAAAGGAATGCTACGAAACAGAATATTGGCTTGAGCTGTTGTTTGAAACTGGGTGTATAGAACAAACCTCATACAAGGCAATTCAAAATGATTGCGGAGCTATACGCCGAATGTTAATTTCCTCACTAAATACAATTAAAGCAAAACAAGAATAGGGGTATGGGCATAGCCCGATGCATTTGTAATACAAATGCGAAACTGGCGATAAAACAGAATTATAAATTTGAATTTGGCAAAGGAGTGTGTTTATATGAAAAAGCTGATAGCATTAGTTTTAGCATTGGTTTGTATGCTTGGCTTGGTTGGTTGTCAGGAAAATCAACCTGAAAATACCGACCAATCTAATAGCACAACCCAAAGTTCCCCTGTGTTGAAGGCGTGGTCTGGTGAGTTTTCAGAAGAAAAACTCAAATCAACAATCAATGTATATCAAAGCAATTACAAAAATATTGTTTTAGAAAAAGGAAATACGTCAAGCATTTCTTTTGAAACGGACTTTGAAGTATCATCGTGTTCGGTTTCACGGCTATCACGAGTCGATGATATTGACATTGAGGTTGAATTGCACAGCTATATCGACCTTTTTATCGAAACCAATTGCGATGGCAGAACAGTAACCATACCAATCAATTGGTGGTATGTGGGAGATGATAGTTGGGTAAATGATTATTTCATTTGGTCGTATCTTGTCCGTGTAAAAGATACCAACAACAGTATCCACTACTATTATTTTAGGGTTGATTATACTGCCTATGCAGAATGACACCTCGACCAATTCCAATTTGTCGAATAGGATAAATGAAACCCCGACAGATATCGAATCTGTCGGGGTTAATCTTTGTTTTCTGCGGTTCACTTTTTGTTATCCGTAGGGGGGGATTTCCCCGATAAGGACTACACCCATATCGGTGAGGTTTTTTTCGCTTTTTTACTCTTTAACCGTTGCAGAGATTTTTGAGGATCCTGCAAAGCTCGGGATCGGTCATATCCTGAGCGTTTTCAACGAGCTTGATATTCATATCGAGTGCGCGTTGTCTGAAATACTCGGCAAACTCACCCATATAGTCAAGCGCGGTCGCTACGAGTACCTTTTTGGCATACTTTGAGCCGAAGCGATCGGATACAGAATTGAGCTTGTACAGCTCTGCCATATCGACGTTTCCGTTCTTGCAGGAAATAAAGAGCGGGACGATCCCGCGCATTGCCATTACGTCTATCTCGTTTTCGGTGTCCTTGATGGTATCGCTGTCAAAATGAATATCTCCGTCCCAGTCGATGCACACGCCGTTTTTGACGTCGTTATAGACGTACGCTCCGTCTGCGTTGCGCAGGCCGAGCATCTCTTTATATATTTTGAGTTCAAGCGCCTGTCCTGCCTTTGTGAGCGCTCTCTTGACCTGTTCGTCCTTGAAATCCACGCATAAATATCCCTCGGAAAAGTCAAGCGCGGTGACAAGTCCGCTCTTGTAGAGCTTTGAGATGAGCGTTTTATTTTCGGTAATGCCAATGCCCTTTGCTCCGAGGTAAGAGATAACGTCCTCCTCGGCGGCAACGATGGCACTCGAGTCCTCGTCGGCAAGGTTGTTTCTGTTTATGGCGTCAAATACCGTGATCTGCACGTTCCAGAGCTTGACGTCCTCACGACAGATCTGCCAGATAGCGTCAATATCGGATGCAAATTCGGCGTCAATCACCCAATCGTACGTTCTGCCGCTGACAAGATCGTCGTAAACGACGTCTCCTCCGTAAGCGCGGATATTTTCTTCAACCGTCATCTCGGGCATATCCGACTCAAAGACGACGTTACCGTCTCCGTCGCAATCTATTACGCTGTTGTTCTTGATATTGAATCGGCTGAGCTGAACGTTTTTGTCAGCGTATCTTTCTTTAACTATTCCCATAGCTACGAGATACAGCTCACCCCCGCCCGTAAGATCAAAGCAGCAATCGTCGTAGGTGTTGATTATCTCACACAGATGCTCCACGATACCCGCAAGGTCGTTTCTTGAAACGCTCTTGACGATGAATTCAACTTCATTTCCACGTTCGGCAAAAATGCGACTGTATCTGTCTGCCGCCTTTTGCATCTGCTTTGTACTGTCACCGATCAAGATCACTCGCTCGGGTGGAAATGCGAGTGCGGCGCACACGTTTTCTGCTGCCGTCTTATCAAAAAACTCAACAAATGTCATTATAAGTCCTCCAACATCCGCTTTTTTTCATTATATAACATCAAACGCCCAAGTTCAACATATTTCGCATTCAGCGCAGGATTTTTAAAAAGAATTAACGTAAATTAGAACTTTTTTGAATTTTTGCGTAACCTTTCACATAGAAAAACTGTCTATATAGGTGAAAGGCCTTTTAATTGTCGGAGGTGAAGTCGTGACTGACAAGGAAATAGTTTCTCTGTATCTGGAAAGAAATGAAAACGCAATACTCCAAACTGACAAAAAATATTCAAAATACTGTTTTTCGATCGCAAAAAGGATATTGCACAGTATACAAGACACCGAGGAATGTGTCAACGACACGTTCGTGCGAGCGTGGAACAGTATACCTCCGAACGTCCCCGAAAGACTCGATCTGTTTCTCGGAAAGCTGACGCGCAACGTTGCCCTGAACAGATATATGCACGACAAAGCGCAAAAGCGAAATTCCGAGACAGACTGCGTCATCTCGGAGCTTGAGCAAATTTTGCCCGACACTACGGCAGACGGAGATCTGATATGTGACGATATACTGATACGGGATATCTTCAACGATTTTCTCAAGTCTCTTCCCTTTTCTCAAAGGAGGGTATTCGTGCAAAGATACTTTTATATGCTCAGCATCAGAGACATTGCAAAAAATAACGCTATGAGCGTATCCGCAGTAAAGCAAACGCTCTTGCGTTCAAGAGAAAAACTAAGGTCAAGGCTTGCAAAGGAAGGAGTTATTATATGAAAAGACCAATAGAGCAATTTGGCGAGATAAACGATAAATATATCAAAGAAGCAGACCCTGCGCGCACCAACTCCCCCATATTTAAGCGAGCGGCGATTTTCGCTGCCGCGTGCTTGCTCGTTTTACTGACGAGTGTAAATCTGTTTTTATTCATACCATACGACACCTCCCCGCCCGACGTATCACAATATTCGGATAGTGATTATTACGAAATAATCAAGATGCTCAACGACGCCTCTTATAAAAAGCCGAAGTACAAAAACAACTTTGAAAGTATATGCGGTACTCTGCTTAACGGTCTCAGAACGAAAAACGATATGAGTCTCGGCTTTGATGTGGTAGTTGATGAAGCAGTCGACGCAAACGGAAATGCGGGTGAAGACTATTTCTACACAAGCGACGAATACTCGGAAAAGTACGTTGAGACGACGGACAATCAAGTAGCGGGAGTAATTGAAGCCGATATAATAAAGAGAAGCAACGAACACGTCTATTACCTAAACGACAGCACGCTGCTCGTTTATACCTTAAACGGCAAGGACAGTGAGCTTGCGACAAGCTACGATATGTCAAAGGCGCTCAACGAGGACGGTATTTATCTTAACGGTGCAGAAATGTTTCTCTCCTCCGACTGTAAGACTGTAACGGTAATTGCACCTTACTTTTTAAAGATCAAGCTGGAAGGCGGAAGTCGGGCGTATGCCGGAATCGATATAATATCAATAGACGTCAGCGACCTGTCCGACGTAAAAGTTTCTCACACGGCAACGATAAACGGCGCGTACGTCGGAGCGAGAAGCACGAATGGGAAACTACTTTTAATAAGCTGCTACGAAATACCCTCCGACTACACCTTTGAAGAAGAAGAAAGCTTCATTCCCACGTACTACGTGGACGATGAGACACATACGATACCTGCAGAGAGCATCGTTATTCCCGAAAAGCTCACAAGCAAGAGCTACACAGTCGTCAGTATGCTTGACGAAAAGTCTCTAAAGCTCGAATCCGCAAACGCTATGCTGTCCTATTCAAGCGAAGTCTACATTACGACCGAGCGAGTATATGCGACGTATTCCTACACGAAGACAAAGGAACTCGTCACCTTGAGCGAGGTGCGCTCTATAACGGATATCAGCGCACTCTCGTATAGCGGCGGAGAGCTGGTATTTCTCGGCACCGCAACCGTAAACGGTTATATAAAGGACCAGTACAGTCTTGACGAATACAAGGACGTACTCCGTGTCGTTACTACGACAAATGACAGAAAAGAAAAGATAGACACCTCGTATTCAAGCAATATGATAAGCGTATTAAGTGAACAGAAAACGAGCGCAAGCCTCTACTGTATAGACGCTGACACCTTCAAGATCATATCCTCGGTCGAATACTTTGCCCCCATCGGTGAAACGGTACGCTCCGTACGATTTGACGGCGATATAGCATACGTATGCACCGCAGTACAGGCGACAGACCCCGTATTTTTCTTCGACCTTTCCGACGTGAACAACATCACCTACAAAGACACGGGCAATATCGAGGGCTTTTCAAGTTCGCTTGTCAATTTCGGTGACGGACTGTTGCTCGGCATCGGTGAGGGGGCGCGCTCGGACGTCTTAAAGCTCGAGGTCTACGCCGAGAATGAAGACTCGGTCGAAAGTCTCGCAAAGATAGAGATAAACGGATGCGGATTTTCGCGAATCTACAAATCCTACTTTATTGACAGAGAGCTGTCTATCATAGGTATCGCAACAAACGACTTCTCAAAAAACACCCATTACTATTATTCACACTACAGATTGTTCCGCTACGACTCGGAGGGACTCTCGGAGATACTCGTGTGCGACATACCTACCTGTGATGATCCCGGTAAAGTGAGAGCCGTATATGAGGACGGATACATTTACGTCTTCTCAAACGAAGGATTTACGGTAAAAGAAATAGCTCTTGAAGTTCCGAGGGCATAAAAACAGCACCGTCGGAGGAATTATTCCTCTGACGGTGCTTTTTCTTTTACTTATAAAGCTCGTCGGTAAAGTAAGCGTTTGTATCCGCTCTGTTTCCGTGCTTGTCGATAACTGTTATACGAACGTATAATGTATCCGGATTCACTGCAAAATCAGCACTCGTAAGCGATTTGCCTGCTTGTCTGTACGCGATACCGACTCGTCTTACGCCAAAGTTGCATATTATTCTGTCGGCGCAAGAGCATTTGACGTATATTCTGCCGTTTTCAAAGTACAGTTCCTTTATCTCGGGGCCCATAGATGCGTAAAAATTACCCTTTTCAAGTGCATCGAAAACGTCGGAATATTCAAGCGAGGGGGAATTGATGACCGTGTACGCCACGCCCGAATCGGATCTTCTGCTATCGTCGGGATGGGCGTTGTGATTGTCATCGGCACCGATGCAGTAAATTCTCTCTCCGCCGCGAAGAATATCGTCGTAAACGCGAGGGTCTACCGCCTCGTATCCCGATGCGATGCAGCTTCCGTTATATATCTCCATCGCGTTCATTCCGTGAAAGCTCATATAGTCGCTATAATCCTCGAGAGACCACGATGGGTGATTATAGGTAACGAAAAATCCTGCGTCTCTTCCCTGCTTTATAATATCGTTTACACACTCGGGAGTATGTGAACGCTCGTAATCGGGGAGGGTAGTATCGTAGTTCAACTTATCTCTGTAAAGTCCTCCGTTACCTATCATATACTTTTCTCTGTGATAACACACTTGCTTTGGAGGTATGGGGGTGGGAGAGATAAGACATATATGGGCGGTCTTCTTAAATCCGTGAACGGTAGGCACCGCCTCTGACATCTCCATCTCGTATCCCGCAAGTGCAAGAAACTCCGAGTCGTTGAGATCGTCGTGAGTGAGCAAAACGTCGTGATCCGTATAAGCTACGACGGAGTATCCCTTGCTCTTGTATAGCTCTTTTACCTCCTCGGGCGTTCTCTTTCCGTCGGAGACAGTTGTGTGAGTATGCAGATTTGCCTTGTAAAAATTCTTTTCACCACTTAACAGATACTTTCTCATATTACCCCTCCGTCAATCAAACAAGTTATCGGTGAAAAAGGCGTTGGTATCAGCGTATCTTCCCTGCTTGTCAACAACGCTGATCCTGACGTAAACGTCGTCCGGTGCTACCTCAAAGGAGGCACTCGTGAGCTTCTTTCCCTTTTCTCTGAAAACGCATCTTTGCTTCCTCGTTGCAGTCGTCATAAAAATACGCTCGGCAGAAGAACACTTGATCGTTATGATACCGTCCTCAAAATAAACGTCGTTTATAAGCGGGCCCATCGAAGCGTAAAAATCACCGCGAAGAAGTGCAGAGGTTATCTCTTTATAATCAAGTCGCGGTGCCTTTATCATCGTAAACGCACCAAAGGAGTCGCTTCCGACGCTTCCCGGCTCTTTTCCGTTGTGGTTATCGTCCGTACCAAGAACGGATATGCGCTTGTTCTGTCTTAAAAGATCGTCGTATATCTTCGCGTTATATTCCGCAAAGCCCATTCTGTAAGAGGCGTAGTTGCATATTTCCATCGCGTGCATACCCTCGTACTTTGAGTAATCATCAAAGGTATGAAGTGACCAGACGGGGTGGTTGTAGGTAACGTAGAAACCCTTGTCTACGCCATCCTTTATCATTTTATTGATGCACTCGGCACTGTACTCCCTCTCAAAATCGGGCTCGTTTTCGTCAAAGTATATCTTGTCTCTGAAGTTGAGCATATTTCCTCTGACGTACTTTTCTCTATGATAGCACACCTGCGAGTGATTGTCGGGCTCAATGGCGATACAACACAAATGCGTCGTTTTTTTCCTCTTCATATCGTTTGAATTGGGGCAATCAAGCTCTACGCCGTTGAGTGCAACGAAATTTTCATCCGACAGCTCGTGATGATGCGGAACGTGCATAAAGTGATCAGTATAAGCAACGACGCTGTAACCGTGCTTCATATACACTTCTTTTAACTCTTCGGGAGTCAGCTTTCCGTCAGAGCAGGTGGAATGGCAATGGAGATTCGCTTTATAAAAATTTCCCTCTTTGGTTATAAGATACTTTCTCATTTTCTCACTCCTGTATTTTCTCAAAAATTTCTATTGCTTGGGATAGGTCTTCCAGCTCCATATATAAAAGCTTTTTGACGGGATCGCTAAACGGTACGATATCGGGAATGCCGAACACCTTCATATTAGCCGCCGCGGCAGCACGAACGCCGTTTTCGGAATCCTCAAACGCGTAACACTCGTAGGGATATGCGTCAATTCTCTGTGCGGCAAGCATAAACGCGTCGGGCATCGGCTTGCAACGCGTGACGTCGTCTCCTCCGACTATCGCGTCAAAGAGATCGAGCGCTCCCACCTCACCGAGATGATGAATGATCGAGGCTCTGGTCGTGCCCGAGGCGATTGCCGTTTTCACGCCTCTGTTTTTTAGGTACAGGAGCAGCTCACGCGCTCCTTTTTTATATTCTACCTTGCCGTTTTTGATTATATATTCTCTCGTATCACGAGTAAATCTCTCAAGATCGAGATCTGGGTGACGCTCAAGTACGAATCTTCCCCATCCGTCGCGGTTCATTCCGCAAACGCGAGGTAAATACTCTCCCATTCCTTCAATGCCCTGCGCTCTACCGCTTTCTTCCCATGCGGGAATACAGATGCGCTGCGTATCAAGCAGAGTACCGTCCATATCAAAAATAACGCTGAACATTTCAATTTTCTCCCATATCAGTATTCAGACTGCGTTTTGGAATAAGGGCTCTTTATCGCGTTGTACGCACTCTCTACACACAATTTGCACTCGTACTCGCTAAATCCGTGCGGAAACCAGGTATTATCCCTTACATCAAATCCCGTAGTTGCGGCAAATAAAGTAAGAGAAGCTATAAATCTGCCCATACCAAAACTCAGATGATAACCGTCGCGGGTGAATTTTTTATCGTAAGTCGAGCTTCTTGCATTTTGTATAGCCATACCTGTCGGCGAAATAAGGTCCAGCGCCTCAACTTTTTCGGGAAGCTGCTTCATGACCGAAATGATCTTTGAAAACATAAGCTCAACGTCCCCGCCAAAGGCAAGTATATGCGGGTGCTTGTGCGTAGGCTCTCCTACCCACGTCATATTATATACGAGTTTGGCATCTCGTGCACCCATTTCACGTATCATCTCTATCAATTGAGGAAGCTTATCATACGACGATATCTCTGTTGATCGGCTTCCGTCTCCCGTACCGCCCTGAAAGATCACGTAATCCCATTCGTCGCTTTCTACCGCTTCTCTGACCGTATAGTTTGGCATACTCTTCCAACCGTTTCCTCGGTCAAGAAAATAGAGATATACGGCCTTGTTTTCCTCAATGTGAGAGATATGCATATTTATTGAACACGCACCGTAAAAAAGCACGCCGATCCTGATATCTTCTATGCCGAATGAAGCAGCTATATCAGACAGATACTCCGACGTATCGTCCGAAAAGCTGTTACCGACAAACAGCACGTGAAATCTCTTTTTGTTCCCATTTTCAATATTACCGTTCATTGCAGACCTCGAAAAGAATAATATTTACGTATATTTTATCACGCGATGATTTGAATGTCAATTTATCGAGGCGAAAAACATAAATATAAAGATCGCGTCATAAACATAAAACAACAAGGAGGATATACACAATGAAAAAATACAGACCTTATATTATTTCCGTGCTGATCGCACTTGCCGTTGGCGGCGCTTCCTATTTTTTGACAAAGGATAGCTTTGATCTCTACGAAAGCGTGACCAGGCCCCCTCTCTCCCCTCCTTCTGTTTTGTTTTTCATCGTGTGGACGATATTATACGCGGTAATGGGTATAGCCGCGGCACTCGTCAGCACCGCGTCCTATACCAAGCAAAATAAAAAGCAAAACGCCCTCTTTACCTACTACACGAGTCTGTTCGTCAATTTTGCATGGAGTCCGTTGTTCTTTAACTGCCGTGCTTTTCTCTTTTCGTTTTTATGGCTGGTGTTGCTCGAGGTACTGATAATAAAAACCATATTGGAATATAGTGAGATAAGTAAGCTCGCCGCATATTCGCAGATCCCGTACGCTCTGTGGGTCACCTTTGCGGGATATCTGAATCTGGCGGTGTATATCTTAAATAAATAAAAAACGGCTATGCGAGATCTTTATCCTCTCGCATAGCCGTTTTTTTATCCTATTAACGTATCGGTCAAAAGCATCAGGCAAAAGCCTAAAAGCAAGGAATAGGTTGCCGCACGCTCACATCCGTGGGAATGAGTCTCGGGGATCATCTCGTCGCTTATAACGTAGAGCATAGTACCGCCCGCAAAAGCAAGGGCGAATGGCAATACCGCAGTTGAAAGGCTCACCGCGAAATAGCCGATGAGAGTTCCCAATATCTCAACCGCGCCCGTCAACGCGGCAAATACGAGGGTTCGTTTTGCGCTTACTCCTGCCGAGAGCATAGGAGCGATAATAACCATTCCCTCGGGTATATTCTGAAGTGCTATACCTCCCGCAATAAACAACGCGGCACTCGTATCTTCGGAGCCAAATCCTACGCCCGCCGCTATTCCCTCGGGAAAATTATGTATTGCTATCGCGATAACGAACAACAATACCTTGTCAAGAGAGGCGTTTTTGTGTGCTTCTATATCCGCTCCCGCCATTTTGTGAAGATGAGGCACGAGCTTGTCTATCAAGCTAAGGCAAAACGCTCCCGCAAATATCCCCAATATAGTTATAACGATACCGAATCTGCCACCGTACTCAACGGAAGGGAGAATAAGTCCCAAAACCGCCGCCGCAAGCATTACTCCTGCGGCAAACGCGAGTATCACGTCGGAAAAGGCGTGAGACGCTTTTCTGAACGCAAAGCCGACAAGCGCTCCTATAACAGTAGCGCCTCCGACTCCTGCAGCTGTCAACAATACGAGTTCCATATACCCTCCAAAAGACTGCCCACAGCCCCAAAAAGTGGCTGTGGGCAAACGTTAAGACGACTTTATTATACCTCAGCTTTCCAAAGACCGTGGAGATTGCAATACGCGTAAACCGCTATGGGCTTCTCCTCAGCCAATGCAAAGGTTATCTCGGGGGCAGCACCGACGGCGAGATTCTTTCTCTGACCGCCCTTATCCGTCTGCAGATATACCCAGAGGATGCTATGCTCCTCGCTCATAGGATGTGCAACGGACCCTATCTTGACGACTACCGTATCACCGACGCACTCAACGACGGGAACGTGCTTTTCTACGCTCGCGTCTACTTCACCCGGTACGAGCTCCTTCATCTTCTGTCCGCAGCATACGAGCGGTACCCCTGCATCGTGGATCTTTCCTACTATATTTCCGCAATGCTCGCAAATGTAAAATCTTGTCTCTTTCATTTTCAGTTCTCCTTAAAAATCAAATTTATTTTAAAAACATTTATTATCTTTACAGTCCTGAGCAGAGCCGCCCTTGTAGCACAGCTCGTTTTCACACTGACCTGTGCCGAAAAACGTAACGAGATTGCTAACGGTGGTCTGTGCTATATTCGACAACGCCTCCTCGGTCAGAAACGCCTGATGCGAGGTAACTATGACGTTTGGCATAGATATTAGTCGTGCGAGGATATCGTCGTCGATGATGTGTCCCGAAAAATCCTCAAAGAAGATATCCGACTCCTCCTCGTAAACGTCAAGGCACGCAGCACCAACCTTTCTTGATTTAATACCCGCAAGCAGTGCCTCGGCATCAACGAGCGCTCCGCGTGAGGTATTGAGAATAACTATACCGCGCTTGCACTTCTCGATGCTTTTTTCATCTATGATGTGATAAGTCTCTTCCGTAAGAGGACAATGAAGCGATATGATATCGCTTTGCTCGAATATCGTATCGAGATCAACGTATCTGACCTTTCCCTCAGCTTCCAGTTGCTTGTCGGGATATTTGTCATACGCTATGACGTTCATGCCAAATCCAAGACAGATATTGATAAATACGCGGCCGATCTTTCCCGTTCCGATCACTCCGACGGTCTTTGAATAAAGATCAAAACCCGTCATCCCTGCAAGGCTGAAATTGTAGTCTCTTGTCCTTATATACGCCTTGTGTATTCTTCTTATCGAGGTAAGCAGCATTGCCATAGTATGCTCTGCCACCGCATACGGAGAGTAAGCGGGCACTCTGAGCACGTGGATCTTTTTATAGGCGTATTTCATATCTACGTTGTTAAATCCAGCACACCTTAGCGCAACGACGCCCACACCGTACTCACAGAGCCTGTCGATAACGGAGGCGTGTACCGTGTCGTTTACGAAAACGCAGACAGCGTCGTATCCCCTGGCAAGTCCTACCGTATCTTCGTTCAGTTTTGTTTCGTAAAAGGTATATTCTACGCCGTATTTTTCTCCGAATTCCGTAAACGAAGGTCTGTCATACGGCTTGGTATCAAAAAATGCTATCTTCAATTTAATTTCTCTCCCCTACTGTAAATATATTAGCATAACAAATAATGAAAAAATATTGAAAATTCAACAAGATCGATTTTTATTTATTATTTCACGTTATGCCGAAAATATCACGTACGGTTTTATTCTCTTAAAGTTAATTAACGCTGAATACAAAAATTATTCTCCGCATTTTTTGGAGTTGCAGCACGTTTTTGCATGCGGACATCCGATACACTTTTCTCCTCGTTTTTTAGCCTTATAAACGTAAGAGGCGGCACCGCCAAGTACTGCAAGCAACACGAGTACGACGATAAAAGTTTCCATACACTTATCCTTAAAATATCGTTTTATTCATTTGTTTTACGCTTTGCGCGATTTTGCCTTTGCCTTAAGTGAAAGTGCGACGAGCACGAAAGCGAAGCACGCAACAGCGACGCCTCCACATATTGCCGCAACGACGTCAAGAGAAGCGGGAGCGGTCAAGAGCATTCCTATCGTATAAACGAGATAGGCTATGGTGTAGCCCTCACCGAGTTGAAACAGGATCGCGGCAAAAAACCACTTGGTGCTCTTAAGCTCCGAGTTCATGGCTCCAATAGCCGCAAAGCAAGGCGGCGAGAATAAATTGAACATCAAAAACGCGAGTGCCGCGACACTAGATATTCCAAAAACTCCGACGATGCCGGACGCTGCGCCTTCAGCCATAGTGAGCGACTCTACGTCGATAAGGTTTGATATGCCGTAGCATACTGCGAGCGTGCCGACGACGTTTTCCTTTGCAATAAAGCCGGTAATGATTGCCGCCGTCATCTGCCACGCCTTGATCCCTATCGGAATAAACAACACTGATATGGGACGGGCGATGCTCGCAAGGATGGAGGTTGACTGATCCCCCTCGCCGACGAGACTAAAGCTCCAATCAAACGACTGCATAACGAAGACCGCCGCATTGCACAAAAGGATTATCGTTCCTGCTTTTACGATATACGCCCAGCCGCGATCAAGCATCGATCTGAACGCTCTGTACAGAGACGGTATCTTGTATTCGGGAAGCTCGATGATAAAATAGGATTGCTTTTTAGCTCCGGTAACCGCCTTGATGATGAGGGCGCTGAAGAAAATTATCAAAATTCCCGCAAAATACATCAGAACTCCGACGTAGGAAGCGTCTGCGAAAAAGGCACCTGCAAAAAGGCTGATAACGGGAAGCTTTGCTCCGCAGGGCATCAAGGGGGCGAGCATTGCGGTCGCTCTGCGCTCACCCTCGTCTCTGATCGTTCTGCACGCCATAACTCCGGGGACGGCACATCCCGTACCGATAACGAAAGGAATGACGGACTTGCCCGACAAGCCTACCTTTTTGAATATAGGATCAAGCACTACGGAAACGCGCGCCATGTATCCGCAATCTTCAAGAAGAGCGATGAGAAAATACATAACCATAACGAGAGGCAAAAATCCGACTACGGCACTAAATCCACCGATCACGCCCTCACAGAGAAGCGCTACGAGAAAGTCGTTTCCGCCCTCAAGCGCACCTGCTACCCATTCCTTGAACATATCGATATAGCTGACAAGTCCAGGGACGGTGACTCCGAATATCTCAACGCCCTCGGCTATCCACAAGCCAAGCCACGACTGCGATATTGAGAAGACAAGGAACATAACTACCGCAAATATCGGAATACCTACCCATTTATTAGTAAGAACGGCGTCTATCTTGTCGTTGACGTTTTTTTCGCGCGTGATTATTTTTTTCTTTTCAGCCTCAGACACTATTCCCTTTACGAATTCAAAGCGTCTGCGGTCGTCCTCGTTTACGGCTTTTTTGCTGTTTTCGTCGGAGACGTTTTTCTTGTAAGGGGGGATGGGGTGAGTACCTACTACGTTTTTTACCTCATTTATAAGCTCAAAAAGGCCGTCGTTTGAAGTAGACACGGTGGTAACAACGGGGCAACCGAGCTTTTCGGAAAGAATACCGACGTCGATATCCGTTTCCCTTTTTTCGTTTATATCGCTTTTATTTAAAGCTACGACAACGGGAATACCAAGCTCAAGCAACTGAGTAGTGAAAAACAGGCTGCGGCTCAAATTCGTGGCGTCAACTATGTTGATTATAGCATCGAGCGATTCGTTGTTTATATAGTCGCTCGTTACGTTTTCTTCACTGGTAAAGGGAGACATAGAATATGCCCCGGGCAAGTCGACTATTATCATGGGAGAGTCGGCGTTAAAGCTCTTCTTTAACGGATGCTCCTTTTTCTCGACTGTTACTCCTGCCCAGTTACCGACAGTTTCGTTTTGTCCGGTCAGGCAATTATACATCGTTGTCTTTCCGCTGTTTGGATTTCCCGCCAGGGCGATTCTCATAAATGATCCTCCGAAAACTCCTATTAGAGTTTGTTTTTAACGTCAGTTAGTCCCAACTAACCTCATTGTAAAAATAAACCGATGACAAGACGTCATCTCAAATACTTATAGCTTTAGCAAGGTTGTTGTCTATATGGTAACGTCCGTCCTTTATAGAAACGATACAACCACCGCTGAGTCGTGATACGACGGTGATAGGCTCTCCGCTGTAACAGCCAAGACTAAAAAGAAACGAATCCATTTCCTCGTCCTTGGTGTCTATATCGCGTATGATATACTCCTTGCCTTCCTCAGCATTCTTTAAATTCATCATATACTCCGTATTTACAAAATAAACGGTCGTCAGTGCTTGACGGTCGTCGGTTAGTCTTGACTAACCCTATCTAATTATACTCAAAAATACAAATAATGTCAATACAAATTTTAAAGCAAAATCGACTTGCTTTATTTTTCTATAAATTTTGCAAAGTATATAAAAGCAACAACTTGATTTTTAGTCAATTTTCCTATATAATATTAAAAAAATCAAAGGAGAATATCTATGAGACTCTTGCAAGACAACGCCTTCGGACCACGCGGACAGGCAGACCCCTACATACTCAAAAGCGGCGGAAGGTACTATATATACGTAACAGGTCAGGATGCGGTGTACGCATATCATTCAGACTCCCTCTTTTCGGGCTGGGAATACTACGGAGCAGTTATGACGGTAGAGGGACACAGAGCTTTCTGGGCGCCGAGCGTAATTGAGCTTGACGGAAAGTATTATATGTACAATTCCTTTGAGCTAAATGACGGACAGGCAGATGAGAGCGGACATACCGGTGCAATGCACGTAACCGTCTCCGACTCTCCTCTTGGACCTTTCACCGATGCAAAGCAGATACTTGCCCCCTTCTCTATCGACTCGCATATCGTGAAAAACGAATCGGGACTATATCTCTTCTATTCCTCAAACAAGCACGAGGGAGAGCGCGTCGGCACTTGTATTTACGTTGTAAAGATGTCGGACCCCTACACCGTATGCGGTGAGCCCGTACTCGTTGTTGAGCCGACGCTGGACGAGGAGATATTCCAGCGAGACAGATTCAAAAAAGATCAGCATTGGCATACGATAGAGGGTGCTTATTACTTTAACGAGGGCGATTGGCACTACGTTATGTATTCGGGCAACTGCTACCAAAAGCCCACGTATTACATCGGATACGCAAGGGCAAGATCAAACGAGAAGGATCTGAGGAAGATCAAGTTTGAAAAGTATCCTGACAAGGATACTTATTTGCCCGTTTTGTGTGCAAACGATTTTGAGGAAGGCACGGGACATCATTCGCTGATAAAGGAAGACGGTGTATGGTACGCAGTATATCACGGAAGAGACTACGGCATCGTCGAAGCAGCGGGCGAGGATGCAAGAAATGCGCGCATTTGTAAGCTCAACGTAAAAGACGGAGTCATCAAAGCGGAAAGATACAAAGACCATATATGAAAAAAAAGGTATTGTAAAGCCGACGGCTTTACAATACCTTTTTATTTATCTCTTTATCTTACCCTTGATCTCGGAAAGTCCCTCGTCAAAGAACGACCAATCGTCGTGCCAACGGAGATTTTCAAGTCTGAATGCGCAGGGCCAAGCGGGAAGCCACTGTGAAGGGCCAAAGGGCTTGACGCCGTAGCGTCCCCAACGAGTATGGAATATAGCCTCGTCCTGCGAGCCTGCGGGGCGGATACGGCCGTTGAGGTACATCGTACCGTCGGATATGCACTGACATGCGTTACACCAGAATGCAACCGCTCTTTCTCTCCACTGCTCGTAGCCGGTGATCTTGTAAAGTTCAAGGAATGAAAGAACATCACGAAGTGCGTACTGGTCCATTGCCTGATGAGGAGTAGAAACCGATGTAGAGCCGAAAGTATCGTATCCCATTATCTTGATAAGGCAATCGTCGGGATATTCTACCGTATAGTACATCATCCAGGTACACAAGTACCAAGCGATCTTCTCTGCTCTCTCAACGTACTTTTTATCTCCCGTAACGGCGTAAAGTGCGAGCGCATCACGAAGAAGCGGAGAGGATGATTCCTTGTCGATAGAATAGGTATCAAGCGCTCCCGCGGTAGTAAAGCCGTCATTTTCAAGTCCCTGATAGTAGAAATCAAAGGCACGGATAGCAGAATCAAGATACTTTTTGTCTCCCGTCTTTTTGTAGGCGGTGATGATGGGAAGCACGAGGAAGGTACCGATAGTTCCCTTCTTTGCTCTGACGTTACCCTTGTCGTCCCACGACTTTGCAAACGAACCCTCGTCGTCCTGACGCTCAAGTGCAAAATCACATATAGAAAGTGCGGTCTTCAGATACTCGGGCTTGTCGATCCCGGCTTGCTTGAGAAGGTCATACGCCTCAAAGAAGCCGTCAGCGCCCGTTCCGAGATTGCAGGCGTCGTTCTGGAAAAGGATCATTCCGTTCTCGTCGCGCAAGAACTTTTTGCCCTTGAAATTCTTATAAGTCTCGAACATGCACTCGCCAAGCTTATATCTGTCGATATTTTCGTCCGTGACCTTTTCAAAGTCAACGAATCTCCAGGGATCGTAGTCTATCTTTACGCTGATGTGTCCTGCGTCACGATGTCCAAACTCTATCCACTTGTCGTGGGCGTCTATTGCCGTCTCAAGCTTTTCACGGTCGCCCGTCTGCAGATAGTCCCAGATGTAAGCGTTTGCCATAGACGCATTCTGACCTACCCAACCAAGCTCGTATCTGTGCTCCGTCTTCTTGTAGGAATGAGAGCCGGGGTACCACTGCGCACCCACGGTAAAGCCGGCGAAACCGTTTTGTTCCTTTTGGTAAAGGTAACGGGAGAACGCGATAGACAAACGGTAAAGCTCCTCAGCCTTCATCGGTGCTTTTATCTCGTGTCCGTAATAACGCCATGCGAAATCAAGCAGGCATTTGTAGCGGTGTTTTGACCCGTCCTCGGCAGGTACGGCGAGGATTATAGCCTCAAAGTCACATTTAGGCTCCATCGTTCCCTCAAAGGCGTCGCCCCAGAAGTGACGCTGGAGAGTCTTTGGCTTCTCTTCCTCGGGGAAGATAACTACGTGAAGCTCACCCTCGTCAATTTTATAAAGAGAACAAGCGTTGTTGTCATTTTCCTTTGCCATCAGGGCAACGGAGATATCGGCGTTTTCACTGTAAGTACAAGAAGGGATGGTAACGCGGTGGGATGCCCAAGACCAAGGCGTTCCGTCCTCCGCTCTGTCACCTACGTATTCGGCAAGAGATCCCCAGCCGTTTCCGTTATAGCTGACAGCAGGTACCATCGTAAAATCGGGCTCACCGATCAAAAGCATCTCCATGCGCATTTTGTCGGTAGGCACGCTCGTTTTTCTGTGCCAAAGCCATTTTCCGTCCTCAATAGGCTCGAAGGTGTCAACCGCTCCCTCGACGCCGAGTATTTTTGCATACTCTTTTCCGTTAAGCTCGATCGCGTGACCGTAATCGGTCTTTTTGATACTAACCATTTCAGTCCTCCGTGCAGAAAATTTATTCATTTAGATTATAAAGCACTATCGTCTTTTTTTCAATGCAAAAAAAGAAAAGGTTTTTGCGAAAAATCACATTTTATAGTAAATACAAAGTTATTTTATCTTTACACCCTTGTCGGCGAAAAATTTTACAAGCTCATCCCCGTCTCCGAGTGAAAAGCCGTCTTTTTTAAAGGTGTATATTAACTTCTTACTTGATATAACGAAAATAAATTTTTTAGTCGTAAATCCCTTTTTCAGATCCTTGATATCTATGTCGTACTCCGTACCGGTGGAGTGAGTGATGTGTATCAGCTCGTCGGTTATCTCGGAGGACACCTCTATCGGCTGCTTGTGAAGCTCAATATCACGTTCAAGCGAGAGCTTGACGTTTTTTCTGTAAGTGAGCAGCTGTATCACGGGAAAGATAAGAGAAAAAGCCACGAAAAGTGCCGAGCCATCTATAATGCCGAACACGAAATAAATACTAAGGACAACGTCTATTGCCACTATTATCGGCCGCCTGAAATGAACGTAGAAGAAGGCGTCCTTTGCCCATTCTTCATCTCTTACGTATTTATTTATAAATTTAGTTTCCATACTCTTCCCCTTACTTTTTCAGTTCGACGTACGAAAGAACGCCAAATCCGCATTTTTCGTAAACGTGAAGCGCCTTCTCGTTTTCTCGTTCCGCTTCAAGTCGGAATATCGAGTTTTCGTATTCCCTCTCAATAAAGGCAAAAAAATCGGTGGCTATACCACGTGAGCGATATTCCTCTTTGAGATAAATATCCTCTATCCAGATGCATCTTTTGCCAAATTCGGTTGAAAAGCTCTTTGCAAGCATTGCGTACCCTTGTATAATTCCGTCCTCTTCAAATACGTATCCCACAAGATATGGAGAGTCGGAAACACATGCGTCGATGTCCGCTGTAAAGATCTCGTCCGAGCCGTTTGTAAAAACGGCGTCGGAGGCGTAGAAGACCTCCATCATAGAATAGACCTCCGCTCTGTCTTGCTCCGTCATTTTTCTGATCTTGCTCATTTGTATGACTCCTTTATTGCTCGGTTGGGCGAGCTGATATACGACAAGCGCCGATATAAACATATCGGCACTTGTAAAAAATCATTGATGAATTATCTGATCGTACGCTTTCTCGGTAAGATCGTATACTATCTGCGGGATCTCTTTTCCCTCGGGAGTGCCGAAAACTACGCCCTCACCGTTGATCGTCGAGCTTGAACCGCCGCTCTTCATATCGCACTTGAACGTTCCGCCAACGACGCTTAACGTGACCTGCGAGGACTGCTTCTGTTTCTGTCCGTTATTTGAAACGACGACCTTACTGTTAGTCGTTGCGCTCATTGAATTGGTTGCGAGATTGAAGTAAAAGCAGGATATCGTCGTGCTGTCCATAGAGTACTTTACGTCCTCGACGATGACCTCGGCATTCTTTATATCGATCTTATAATCGATAGTCGCGCTTTGTGCTTTGCTACCGTCGTAAACTACGTCCTTTATCGTCATTTCGGTAGTCATAGGCACTACTGCACCGTCTGTCACGGGGCTGCATTCCAAAGACATCGTCATTTCTCCCGACTTGTCGCTGAAGGATATCTCCATCTTGAAGTCTCCGGTTTCCTCGGTGTTTCCCGTTATCTCAAATTTCACCTTTTTGCCTTCTACGTCGTAGCTGCCGTTACACTTCCAGTCCTTAGAATCAATCACGGAAACGTCCATAGATCTGCTAAACCACTTTACGAGCTCGTCAAGATACTCGGAGGTAAACGTGCAAGTTACAAGATCATCGGAAACGACTATCATATCCTCTTTGAGTACGGGAGGAAGGATCGTCTTTTCGCTCTCACCGTATAAGCCGCCTATGCTGATACCGAAATCGTCGTAAATGGAGGGAACGTGTCCTTCGTCAACGTATTGAACGCTCTCAAGCTCATAAGTATCACCGTTTGCGGTGAAAAGGAAATGGTATATGTCCTTGACAAGAGAATATTCCTTGTGTCCGTCTCTGTATTCAATAACTGTAACTCCGTCTTTTTGCCATACGCTCTTGACGGAAGATCCGTACCAGGATTTTTCCGGAAATTCGGTTATTTGATAGTCACCGATAAAGGAATCGAACAGATCGATCGGAGACTCCATTTCCTCAGAGGCTTCATCGTCGTTCAATATCTTCATCAATTCTTCTTTTATAAGCTGCTTCTCTTCTGCATTCGGATCTGCCGTTTCGAGTGAGGTGTCGGTCGTATCGTTACTTACGTTTGACGCCTCGAAGCAGGAAGCAAACGAAAGGCATACGATGAGTGCCAAAACGAATATTAATAATTTCTTTTTCATAACAGTCTCTCCATTCTTAAAATGATCTCCGAAGAAAGATACACGAAAGTACTCTCTACGTTCACATTATAGCACGCAAATCCAAAGAAAACAATATACGCGGGTGTTTTTTTCGGAGATGCGCTACATTATATAAGACGATATTCCGAGCCAAAAGTTAGGGAGCATTTCGTCTTTTTTTAAATATCAAGAAGCACCGTACCGTCTTCGTTGTATATTACCGCTTCTTTGTCAACGAAAAGTGACGATAAACGCTCGACGTATTCTTCTCTTGACCTGAAATGCACTTTGGCGTTATCGATGACGTATTTTGCCCGCTCGGCACCGTTTGAGAGCAGCTTGTCGATTATCACAAGCTGTGCCTTTGCGCTATCTATACACGCACTATCAAAATCCGCAATACGGTAAGTCGGGCCGTGTGCCGCACCCGCACCTCCGCTTCCGAAAGCGTGTACGGCGGGCATTACGAGAGAGATATCACCCATATCGGTGCATCCCGTATCCCACGGCTCGCTGACGTATTTTGTATTTTCCTCACCGACGACCTCTGCCATTCCCTCGAGCATAACGTCGATGAGGTTTTTATCGTACGCGCCCGGCATATATCCCGGCATATCGGTAATGTGAACTCGCGCACCGAGCGTAGCGGCAGATGCGGCTACGGCGCGATTGACCTTTTTGTTGATACCAACACAGACCTCGACCTTGTTGGCTCTGACCTGATTTTGCATTACGGCAACTCCGGGTACTGAATTTACGACCGTACCGCCCTCGGTGAGTATAGGATGAACGCGCACAAAATCGTAATTATTGAACGTATCTCGTATGGCGTTGATCGACGTCAAGGCAAGAGTGGCAGCTGCGAGTGCGTTTATTCCGTGGCGAGGAGCTGCGGCGTGCGTGCTCTTTCCGATAAAGCGTGCGGTCTTCTTGATGCTTCCGTTACAACCCGGTTTGATCGTAAATTTGTGAGTACCGCCACCCGTATGTATCATAAACGCAAGGTCGCAATCGTCAAAATAACCACGCGCGTAAAACTCGCGCTTTCCGCCTGAGAAGCGAATCGTGCCGTTTTTGATAAGCTCTGCAAGGTGGCCCGGATCGGCTCCCTCCTCTGCGGGAACGATGCAAAGTCTGATGCTTCCGCAAAGCTCTGCCGTAACGCGCGGATCACGCAGAGCCGCAGCAACACCGTAAAGGGCGGCACATTGCGCGTGATGACCACAGGCGTGAGCGGCACCTGTTTCTTTATTGGCGTGGGGGTGGTCGGGTATCTTCAATCCGTCAAGCTCGCAAAAGAGCAATATTTTCGGTCCCGGTCTGCCGGTGTCAACGTCAGTATAAAAGCCCGGAATATTTCCCGCTCTTTTCAGCGTGTATCCGAGTTTTTCATATAGCTCGGCAAGGTAGTCCGACGCCTCCCATTCCTCGTAACCCGTAGCCGCGTGGTCCTCCATAAAATCGAGGACATTTTTCATTGTATCTTCGTTTTCTTCAACGAGTCCGAAAATAATATCCTTTTCCATTCATTTCACTCTCTTTTCTTGTTTTTTCTCTTGGCAAAGGCTCAAAAAGTACGCTAATATCTCAGCTCCGTCAACGGTATCCGTGCGCTTTTTGGAAAAGCAGGTCCTCTCGGGGTGCCATTGGACCGAAAAAACGGGAAGCGAGAGGTGCTCGCATGATTCTATGCATCCGTCAAGCGAAAAAGACGTGGCGCGAAGTCCCTCTCCGATCCGATCGACCGCTTGATGATGCGAGCTGTTAGTCGTAAATTCCTCACCGTAAAGTCTGCCGACTATACAGTCGGATAAAGCTCTGACTCCATGTATCTTATCTCCATTAACGTCAGCCGTGTGCAGATGGGATCTGTCAAGATGCTGATAAAGCGTACCGCCAAAATAGACGTTTATAATTTGATGCCCTCTGCAAATACCGAAAACAGGCTTTTTCTCTTTTACGAATCGTTCGATCAAGGCAAGCTCCGCCTTATCCCTCTCAACGTCTATACCGACGGAGGCGTCGTTTCGTTGATGATAAAACGAAGGATCGATATCCCCACCGCCGCACAGCAAAAGTCCGTCCGCATCGTCGTCGGCAGATCCGGTATAGATCAGCGTTTTGGCAACTCCGAGTGCCTTTAAGGCTTCCACGTAATTTTGCAGGTTGTTTTTCCCCGATAGCAGTATTCTCATTTTATCTATATCCTCACGCTCGTATCGTTTTTATACGATACTTATGCTTCGTTTATATGTTATCATACATATCTTCAAAAATCAACGAAAAAAACAAAAGCGGAGCGCAAATGCACGCTCCGCTTTCACAGCATTGTATTTATCAATACGGTGTATCGCAATAAACGACGAGATAATCAAAGGAATATACGTTTTTGATAAACAAAGTAAACGCGGACTGCTCACGTTCAAGTGCCGCTTTGTCAGCGTGCTTTTCATAACGCATACTGCTTATCTTATAAGTAAATCTGTTCCCCTCGGCATCCGTGAAAACGACAACGTCGCCAACCGAGAGATCACGGTAAAAATCGTACTGTCCGTCCTGCGTCGTTGCGCCGACAACGATGCTTTTATCGTAAACGCTACCGCTAAAACGACACGGATATTTTGATACGCTTCCCCACTGCGCCCCTACGGGAAGCACGGAGCCGTGGCGAGGTATTTCGATAATACCGAGAAAGTCGGTTCCGTTGACCGACAAAATAGACATAGTGTTATCTCTGCGTTCTTCTACTCCCGCATCTCGAACGTCTGGAAGGAGCGTCCGCAACGTATCAACGCAGTTTTCCGCCTGTCTGCGAGAAGAGTAGATATTCCATTGCCAAAGCGAAAGCGTAACTAACGCAGCCGCAAGCAAGCATACACCAAAGACGACACAGAGCTTTCGCATGAGAGGCATCTTGTTATCTTTCATCGGCTTTTCTTCTTCCGACTATACCAAGTATCAGCAAAGCCGTTCCCGACAAAGCAAACAAAACGACGTACAGCATTATGCTCGACGTATCTCCCGTATTTGGCGGTTTGCTCGGGTCGTCGGGATGAACGTATGTGTTTGTGATAACGAGCGAGTTATCCCTCTCCTCCACCGTCATCGTATAGCCGCTCGGAACGTCAAGTTCCGCTACCGTCCAATCAGAGCCGTCGTCTTTTGCCTTCCAGACGTACGACCAGTTTTCTTTCTCGGAGAGAATGACCGTTTCATAGACGACGCCGTCGCGGAATATCTCTACTTCAACGCTATTCGGTCTGCTGTCACTTCCCTCGTCTCCACGCCAAAGCTTGAGGAGTTTAAACTCCTTTTCACCGTCGTCGGTTATCTGCTCCGCCTTTGCATTCACACGAGCCTGGTACTGCCAACTGCCGTCCTGCTCGAGTATCGGCAAGGTTACCAATGAACTCTCAAAGCGACAATGAATCTCCCCGCTCGACGCTTGGTCTGCTACGGCAAGGTAAAGACCGCACTCGAGCTCTTCAAAGCTCACTACACCCTCGTCGTTTGTTTGGGCAACGGCATCGGGCTCAATACTGCGCGAGGTAATATACGCCTCAAGAGTTGAGCGGATGACGTCCCATTCTCCCGACGTTTGTATTCCGTTGAGAGTCAAGCCGAAAGTGCCCAACGCGGGAGTCAAAGTATATTTGTAATCTGCCGAGATAGCGGCAATTCCGTATAGCTTTACAGAAACGTTAGAAAATGCGGTTTCTCCATAAAGATACGATATGGAAAGCGAACATTCGCTCTCGGGATCTATCGGTTCTACGGCGTCAGAGGTGGATGCCGCTTGCGCCCCCAAAGTCACGCAGAATAAGCACAGGCATAGCAAAAGCGCGGCAATTCCTTTTTTCCCTTTCATCATATATCTACCTCCTCAAGTAGCCTTCTACGGCGTTTTGTTTTCATCTTTAGGTTTTAGGTCATGTTTTTTTCGTGGGTCCTTGGGCGGTTCTCTGTACTTGACGAGCAAATGTATAAGAAGCACCAGCAGCATAGGCGCTGCAACTGCGGGGGTTACGAGTAGCGGCTCTATGCGGAACGCCTCGTTTGAAACGTAAATAATGGGTTTTTGCTCGACAGTTTCTATCCTGACACCGCGAACTAACAATCGATGGGTGTTGATACCGTAAGGCGTGCAGGTAAAAAGAGTACAATAGTCGCCTCCATCTATGATCTGAAGATCGGAAATGTCGGTAGGCTCTATGACCTTTATCTGATCGACCTGATAGGTCAGGATGCGGTCAAGCACAACTATCTGAAAGGTATCCCCTATCTCCACTCTGTCTAGATCTGTAAAAAGTTTGGAGCTGGGCAAGCCTCTGTGTGCAGACATAACGGAGTGGGTGTTTTCCCCTCCGACGGGCAAGCTGCTGCCCTCGAGATGTCCGACGCCTTTACTCAACACTTTTTCCGACGTGCCGTGATAAATGGGGAGTTCAACGCCAATGCGCTCGATCTTCAAATATCCGATCAAATCGCTATCGGTTACGCGGAGCGTATCGTCGTATCCGGATACTTGTCCGTAGTCTCTGAGCGGAAAATCCGTTTTGAAGAGCTCTTCGTTATACGTATATGCCTTTTCAAAAATAGCGGTATAGTCTTCCTCGTTTAAATCTTCCAAAACCGATTCGTAGTTTGTGATGGCGCGGCTTTGAGTCTTACTGTTCCAGAAATTGCTGAATGCAGGATATAACAGAATAGAGACGCCTACCAAAAAACCAAAGGTAAGAAATATCCCAGTCTTATGCTTTCTCATAGGCATCTCCTTTCCGTTATACTTATACGGGAGGAGAAGATATCCTCTCCTCCCATATACGTCTTAAGTTATCAGTCGTTGTATATCGACATCTTCTTGTGGGTTATAAGGAATACTGCAAAGCCGATAGTGAGTACGGTTCCTATCGTGATAAGCCAGAAGGTTCCCTCTCCACCGGTGGAAGGAAGCTCAACGCCCTTGCTGTTTTCAACGATGGTGGAGGTTGCCGTATAGGTGATCCTCACCTGCTCACCCGTTGCGGTCTGTGAATCAACGACGTTGCCGTTTGCGTCAGCAATTACAAAGAAGCTGTGGTTAGTCTGACCAACTGTAACTACAGTGGTAGTAGCCATCTTGTTATATCCGTTAGGAGCTTCGATCTCCTTCAAGTAGTAGTTGCCTGCTTCAAGTCCAAGAATGACGAGCTTACCGTTTGCCTCGGAGGTAACTACGTTCTTCTGAGTGGTTGCCCAGTTTTCGCCAAGATATGCTTCAAGATATGCTTCGTACTTGCCGCGGGAGGTATCTCTGAACTCACCGCTGACGTGGGTGTTGAGGTCGTCAAGGATGTAAACGCCCTTGATGTTGGTGGGGATAACGTATACGGGATCTTCGCAATCCTCGTCGCGATATACCTCAAATACTGCACCTGCAAGGTGTGCGCCCGTATCGGCATCGATCTTTTCAAGTCCGAGAGCGTATACGGTGATGGTAGTGGTGCTGGGTTCATCAGGACCGTCGGTGGTGTCGGAGGTCCAGCTCAGGTCTGCGGTATTCCACAGATTGTTGCTCTGACCGCCGCCGATAGTTGCGCCGGGTTCGATCGACGCTTTGTACTTAACTATAACCTCTACGGGAGACTTGTAGATAGAGCTTGCTTCATCCCCGTAGGTCAAGGCAAAGTCGTTGGTGGTGCCTTCAAAATGATAGTCATCCATCCAGGGAATAACGATATCGAATGCGTCAAATCCACGGTGTACCATATACCACTGAGCATTGTCGGCACTTGCCTTCTCTGCCTCAGTCCAGGTACCGAAATATTTCCACTCGCCCGTATTGTGAGTGCCTGCGATGCCGTGGTAGTAACCGCGGTCAAGCTTTACTCCGTCTACCCAAACCTCGACGCTATTGAATTCTACCCAAAGAGCGTCGCCCTTGGTATCGGCAACGGTGTAGTATTTGATCTGCTTCTCACCGTCGTAGTTTGTAGCGTCAAACTCAACCTGGAAGTTGACGTAATCGCCAATATTTGCAGAGGAGCCGGTTAACCAAGTATTATCTTCTTCGTCCCAAACCTTTTTGCTGAAATCAGTACCGGGGACCTGGTTCTTGTCGATGACCTGGACGTTGGGGGTATTGCTGTCGATGGTGACTGCGGCACCGTTGCCCTTGTCGATAAGATAGTAACCGTAAGGAAGTCCGCTGAATACGAGGGTAGCAGCGTCTGCGGTTTCGGTCTTTACTGCGGTAAAGTTATCTTCCTCACTGCGAACCATATCGGTAAGGTAACCTATGATATCGCTGTTCTGAGTGTTTTCCTTTCTGGTGACCTCACCCGTAACCGAGTCGTACTCAAAGTAGGTGTTTTCACTCTTGCCGTCTTCTCCGAACATATATTCGAAGAACTGATTGTTCTTGGTTATGCTGTAAGAAACGGCGTCCGTGTTACCGTTTGCATCGGTGCTGTAGGTAGCATCGAAGATCTTATATAAGCTGTAAACATTGTCGATGGTTGCGTTTGTGATAGTGATCGTTCCGGTGTTATCGTCAGCAAAAACGGTAATGCCGAGAGAAAGAACGACGGTCAGCATCACAAGAATAGTTAAAAACTTTTTCATGGTATATTTCCTTTCATTAATAAAATCTATTTTTAGAAATCAGCTAGGCTCATACTAAATATCTTTACGCCGATCGCGGAGGCCTAATTCTTTGACCTCCTTTTGTTTCTGCGCCTCAAGCTGAATCCGTATACAAACGGGCCGAGTACCAGTATCAGTCCGCATATCATATAAATAAACGTTCCGCTGCCACCGGTGGACGGAAGAGCATATCCTCGAAGGTTTTCCACCGTAAGCGTTAGCGTCTTATTGCCCGTATAATACTCCGCGTTTATTCCGCTTGGCGTTTCGGAAGTATTTCCGTATGCATCGCAGAAAGAGAAAGAAACGGTATTATTTGCGGGTATAAGTTTAAAGAAGATCTCTTTTGTGATGATCGCATATCCGTTGGGTGCTCGTTGCTCTACGAGCTTGTAAAGCACCTCCGGCAGAAGCTCGGAGAACGAAACGCGTCCGTCGGTGTCTGTAGTAAGCGTTTGTACTAAACGGAATTCCCCGTTTTCATAGAGATACAAACCGAAGATCGCACCGGAAAGCGGTTTGTTTTGCTCGGAATCGATCTTGTGCAGAGAAAGAATATGCGTATTCTTTTCCCACTGGGCATAGAGCGTTGTGAGCGTCTGTGTCAAAGCAATGGGAGAGTCAGGCGCATACGCCGTTCCGCTTCCGTCAGGCGCGGTATTCCATCCGATAAAGGTATATCCCGCTCGAGTGAACCACGCCGTGCCATCCGTCTTTACATTGCCCCATACGGATGCAGTTGCGTTTATCTTGTAGGCAAAGCCGGTTTCATTAGGATAGATATCTATCGGTGTTCCACCGTTTGGATCGTAGCGCAGATAAACGACGTCCTCTGCCTTTGCCCATTGAGCCGTAAATATCATGGTTCTGGGCCATCGTACAGGTACGTGATCTCCAGGCTGATAAACGATACCGTTTCGGTCAAGCAACCATCCAACGAATATCATATTGAGATCGGAGTTGGCAGTTTCGCCGCGAGAGGCAACCGGCACCTCTGATTGCCATATAGTGTACTCGTTGTCGTCTTTGGGGGCGCTTCCCGGTATACCGCCCTGGGGAGCGTTAGGATCGTAAACTACCGTAGTATGTGATTCATCCCACGTTCCGTATATACGGATCACATTTACGACCACTTCTTCACCGTTGATGACGCGTATCTCCTGTACGCCGTATTCGCCGTACATGGGAACGTCCCAGTCAAAGCGCTGGAACTGTCCTTCACCGTACTCCTGCCATACCCACCCCTGCGGATATACCGTCATTGTCGGATACTGAAGCAGTTCACCGTCGTCAAAATAATGCGATTCAAACGGATCGGTCGAGGATCTGTCATCGTAATATTCTACGATGTTGTTGGATATCTTTTCCCACTTGGCAATAAATATCATCGTGTTGTTCTCGCTGTCGCCGACGACGACCATAGATTCCCAGTCCTCTGCTTCCAACACAAAACCATTGGTATCCAACCAACCCGCAAATTCATAGCCTTCTCTTTGTAAGAGAGCGTGGTATGCGTAGCTTGGCATACCAAACTGATATTCACCGATCTTTTCACCGTAGGCTACGTTTTCATATTTGACGATCTCGTTTGATCCGTCTCCGTTACTGTCGTAACCAAAGTTGAACTGAATATTTATATGAAGGCGTGTGTAATAGAAAATATAAGCTTTATCAATGTCTCGCAGACTATCGACGCCGTCGTAGACGTTGTAATAATTCCAATAGGTAGTACCGAACAACGTTTTGACCGACGTGCCGCCGAGTTTACTCGTAGTTGAGTTCAAATTGGTATAAGAGGCACTGCCATCCTTTACGCAACCAAGAAGCTCCTTTTGAGTAAAATCACCGCTGTGATTTACGACCTCGCTCAGCTGAGTCTGCACTTTGTAGCCTACGCCGTCGATCGTAAAGTCTGCCTTTTCTCCGGGCAGACACTCAACTGCATACATCAAAGCAATTTTATCTTGATCGTCAAAAACTGCCGTCAGGCTGTACGGAGTTAATTTTCTGCCGCTGCCGCTGAAAAAGTCAGCAGAGAGATCCTCGCGTCGAGAGGAGAACTTTTGGCTATTGCCCGTCAAATACCAATGGAATGCAGTATCCCTCGTCGTCAGCCAGCTTCCGCCTACGGGATAGACCTCGTAGATTCGCTGACCGTATTTCATATTATGCAGAGTATAATAGTTGTTAGAGTTATCCCCGACCGACGAGGCTGCGGTATAGCTCCAACGAATATTCTCGGCAGAAACACCGGTGGCGCTGACGTTCTTACCCGTCGTTGTGGGTTTGGTTCCTGTGTAAGTCACAGAACCGGTGATAAGACCGTCTCTATATAATTTGAAGACGTCTATATAGGCACCGGAATTACTGTTTGAGATAGTAAATACGATATCGTTGCGCACGCGCATGTAGTCGAAGTTGATAATGGTATCTCCTGCACTACTGATAGGTCGCGTGCTGTACGGCACCTCACCGCCCGTATAAACGTCATCCCAGTTTACTTCATCAGACCAGGTAGTTGACGTGTTGTTATAGATGAAATATGTAGCGTATACGTCGCTCAACGTTGCCTTTTGTGTCAACGCTGCGTTCGTATAAACGGGATATTCTACTCCATCGATCACACTTACGACCTGATGCGAGCCGGTTCTGTTATTTCCGCTACCGCTATAAGAAGATCTCACGAGGATATGTGAGCCTGCTTTTGCGTACCACGTGCCGATGATGTCCGCCTGCGTCATACCGGTATCATTGGCGTTTTCGATACGCAGTATCGCCTCAAATGGCACGTAACCCGAATCCCACGTTGCATAAAACGTGGTAGTTTCGTTAAGCTTTTGTACGCCCGATACCGAAGTTCCGTCTTTCAACGTCCATCCCGCAAACACGTAACCTTGCCTTTCGGGTCTGTATTGATCAAGATCGATCGTGCCGCCGATAGTTACCGTTACGGGGTCGACCTTGGTTCCGTAGGTGACGAATATCGCTCTGCAGACCTCCTGCGTTCCGGGGTACAGATACAAGTCGCGTCCGTTAGCACCAAGTAGGTACCCTCCCATTTGGCTCACGGGAACGTTGAAGTTATAGGCGTTGGCACATTCTCTTTCCAAATACCATTTTCCGTCCCATTGAGTTCCCTCCGGTTCATTTCCGGGAGTATAGGGAGATACAGTCTGATTTTTAGTTACGCTGGCGGTTATCAATACCAGCGGTGTTTGTCCTGCACGGTAGAAGTCCATAAAATAGACGTAGTATCCATCCTCTTTTGGACTCCATTTTGCATATAGCGTCGTATTCTCGTAGAAGACGTGATCCGACGTTGCGGGCTGTGTGAGCTCGCTATTCAGATACCAACCGTCAAACGCCATCGCCACGGTGTTGTTTTTCCAAACGGGCGTAGGAAGCAACGAGAGGCGACTTCCATAATCGACTACCAGATCGTCTGTGGGGTAAAGCTGATCCGAATACTCTCCCGTATCAAACTTGACCGTAACTAACCTACGCCATTGCGCAGTATAAGTTACGTTTGAGGTTACGGGTCTTGCCAACACTTCCTCAAAGCTGTATACGGTCTGGTTATCGCTTGCCAGCCATCCTACGAGGGTATATCCATCACGGCTCCATTCGGAAGGAGCGGTTTCAGTGGGCTGATCCTTGTAGGCTACGTATTCCATCACCGTATCAAAGCCGTCGGAAAGGAAGGTAACTGTAAATTCCGGTGTATACCTCAAATATAATGAAATGGACGTATCCGCTCTGTTTATCCACTGCTGATTTTGCGTACCGTTAGTCTGTGCATACGCCAAATAGTACGAGGATGATCTGCGATATCGCCATACACTGCTTACGTTGTTGACTGAAACGGACGTTTCCGTGCCGAAGTAAGCACTGTGATATACGCCCAGATCATAATCAAATTTATCCGCCACAGTCCTTTTGGTCGTACTGTCAACGCTGATCGTTCCAAGTTTAGTCACGGAAAGCTCGGATATCCTGTTTCCATCGTAATCTACGGGGAGCGCATAAACGTCAATGGTATAGACGTTATTTTTTTTATTTATGCTGTAAAGAGGCAGAGAATTTAAATACGCTTCTCTCACGGCTGCCGTGTGAACGTATCCCAAGATACGAGGATCGTCCTTGGCGAGTTCAACCTCCGTTACGGCGTTATCCCAGTCGCCGCCGACCGTCTTTATTAGTTCTCCCTTACCTTCTTCGGTCAAGGGCTCTTCCAACGCCGTTACGATAAGTATCTTGTCGGCATTTCCGTTTCCGTCGGTATCAAGGAACAGAATATTACCGTTGGTATCAACGTATTGATCGGACACGGACAAGATCTGTTTGTCAGCACAAAGCTGCATCATATTATAAACACCGGAGCTGAATGGGATAGCGTCCTGCGGCACGTCGGCGTAATGCAAGCAGAAGGCTGCAAACATCGCCGACCAATCCCAGTGGGGATTACCGTACCATTGACCGTATCTGGTGATTCCCTGCTTGGTCTCACCATCATCAGCAACTATGTAATTATTGTCGCTTTCAGCAATTCCGATCTGCGATATAGCAATACGAGCCAGATTTTCCGACCAATATTTTCCAAGCTCATCCGGCAGAGACGCTTCCCAGATTTCTGCGTTTTCCACGTCTGCCGAAGGATCGGAGTAGCAACGGATACTGTGAATATGCTCGTCGTGACCGCATATTAAGCTATCCCCATCCAAACAATCCTCGGTATGCAGATGCTCCTCGCAGCCGCACGAAGCGCCGTTTGCTATGGCAACGCCCGTCATACGCAGATTCCACACCGTGACGAGCGCAACGATAAGTGACAGAACTGAAATTATGATTACAGCGTACCGCCACCGTCGTTTTTCAGTATTCAATTGTAACAAATACTGTTCAATGAAACTCATAAACGTTTTTCCTTTGATAACTACACTCTTGATTTAAAACAAACTTATACTTTTTAGCGGCCATACTCTGAAGAAGACCTTTCCGACGATCTGATCCTTTGCAACGCATCCGATCAGGGTATTTCGGGAGTCGATCGAGTTTTCTCGCATATCGCCCACTACAAAATACTGCTCCGGGGGCACTTGGAACGGAAATTCCAGATCACATTCTCCAAGTGACATTTGCTGTACGTAAGGCTCATCCAGTTTCTCGCCGTTAAGATATATGCTGCCGTCGACGTCTATCTCGATCATATCACCCGGCAGCCCGATCACTCGCTTTATCAAGAGCTTATTGTTCCAAGTAAAACCGCAAAGCTCTCCACGCTCGAAGCGGGTAGTCTTCATCAGTAAAACGATATCACCGTTTGAGAGTGTCGGCTCCATACTCGTTCCTTCGATCTGAAGCACGGGCAAGACGAGCGTTGATATCAAAACCGCAACTGCAGCAACGATAGTCAACACGTATACCGTTCCTCTCAGCGCTTTGTTATACGCTTTTTGTCGGCGGTAGCGTTTTCTCTCGGTTTCGACCTGTTTTTTGGTAGGAAGTGAGACTTCCTTTTTGTCTTTTTCCATCATTTTGATCACCCGTTAAACGAATGATTCTGCTTTAAGCGTTTATTTGGCAGAATCGTCATCGCTGTGTGTCTTTTTTGCTGCAGAGGTAATAGCTTCTGCCTCTGCGCGAGCCGCTGCAAGTATCCTGTCGCGCTCTTCTTGCGCTTCCTTGTGCATCAACTTGATCTCACAAAGATACTGCTCTGCGGCGTTTTGGGCATTTTTAAAGCAATCGTTTATTTCAAGCGCTGCTACTGCTATGTTGCCTGCTTGGCTGATACGCAGACGTTTGTCCTCCAACTCTTTTTGCAGAGACAAGTTGCTTTCGCCAAGCTCGTCTACCTTCAGCTGAAGCTGATAAATAATTTCTATAAGCTGTGCTCTGCGCAGGCGTTTAAATTCCTTATCAGTCATTTCGGAAATCCTCTCACACTCATAAAACGATATCTAAAAGGAGAAAGAACATAAAGATCATAGGCCCGATAAACTGTACCAACAGTCCGCTCAACGCACATTTCATTCGACGCAACGCAACGGATGCGGCGATAGAAAACGTCGTGATAGGCGGAATACACAGGAATATCTGATAAACTATACCGTCCGTATTGATAACAAGCTGAATGAACGCTACTACGATAACGATAAAAGGCAGAGCCATAAAGAATATCAGAACGTTCATCACGATAGAAAGTATATCGATCGTTTTGTACGGGACTTCCTTGTCCCGTCTGACGAAAATGATACAAGCGACTATCGCTAAAATACCAATCAACGTCAAGACAAGCGCACTCGAGAGGTGGAGTCTTGAAAATCCGGCGAAAACGAAAGAGTTATCAACGGGCTGCGGATACTCCCAGCTGACGATCTCGGCGTCGAAGTTGCCGAGGTGTTCCTCGTCGTCGTATTCAGCGCCCTCAACGTCGTAAACTGCAAGATACGGATCCTCGTTGTAGTCGTCGTACTCGGCGTCTCCCATGAGATAATAGTCGGAGAATATCAATACGATACAGAGATCAAGATCCCCCTTTTGATCGATCAAAAAGGCGCCTGAGCTCCCCTCGGGATCATCACTCAAAAAATATCCGTCGTAATATCTGTATTTTGGATCTTCTCCCTCTCCGTGTCCGTGGTATTCACTTCTGTAAACGCCCTCAAGCGTCTTCGTTTCACCATTTAAAACATAGGTAACGGAAAACTCAAAATCCCGCTCGGTTACGGTAGGCTCCATCACGATACCCATTACCAAGAAGGATATTAAAGATAAGATGAGAGCGACAGAAAATATAATCGTCGTTATCTTAATATTTTTTGCGTTCATACTTCCCCTCATTTTACGTCAAAACAGATACTGTCGGTCTTTTCAAGCAGTATTGCGAGCATCTGCTTGCATCTCGCTATCTTTGCGGGGCTATCCGACTCCTCGGGACGGCGGATAGCTCGACGAAGCATACGGGTATATCCGATTATCATCGCCTTTTCCGCGATATCACGGCATACTGCCTCGTCATCGGTTCCGAGATACGACTTAAGAGACATATCCCAGAATTTCTTGCCCGTTTCAACGTCGTAGCCGAAGAAATCGATAATTACCTGATTATCCACCTCGGAATAACCGACGAACGCGTTGAACATCGAACCAAGCTCAAATACGGGATGTCCCATACAAAGCGTATCCATATCAATGAGAAGCGGCTCGCCATTCTGTACCATTACGTTGTTGGTGTGATAATCACCGTGCATGAGGGTATTTCTCTTTGGCACTTCCTTTATCAAGGAGATAAGCTTTTTACCCTGCTCCTCGGGTATATGAGAAGATACGAACTGAGCCCAGGAGAGCGCCGTTTCTTTCATATCGGGAACGAGTCCGTCGTCAACCTCTATTGCGTGGATGCTCTTGAGCATATCGATATAATATTTTACCGCCTCGGTCATATCCTCGGGGTTTTGTCTGATGAGCTTGGTAACGCTTGATGCGTTCAATAGCTCAGTTACGGTACCGTATCCCTCTCCTACTCGTACTATTCCGTAGGGGATGGCGGTATTGATGCCGAGCACGAAAGCGCGTCTTGCGTTTTCGCGTTCTTGTTTTATTTCGGGAAGTGCGTCCTTTGCAAAATAAGTTTTGAGAATAGTTTCGTCGTCATAACGGTAGACGGCTCCGTTTGCACCCTTTGCGATAAACTCACATCCGTCGGTGCTCATTTGCGGATACGCCTTCTCTACCGTGACCATCTCGGTAAATCCCGTCATATCGAATATCTCGTATACGTCGGGGCTGACGTTGATGATAGCGAGCTTGGGCTCTTCCTTTCTCATCTTCAGTATCACGCGCAGACCTGCCGAGGAAACGTACTCGAGCTTGTCAGCGTCGAAAACGACGTGCTTTCCCTCATTTTCGTTTTTAATATTAAATATTTTTTCTTCTGCCAAAGATGCGTTTGAAGCATCTATTCTTCCTTCTAACGCGACGTAGAGAATATCTTTGTCAACACGATAAGAAACGTCCATTTATTTACTCCTTTTGTAAGATATGGTGATAATCACTCAATAACCAAAATATCGGCAAATCCGGTCATCTCAAAGACCTCCATGACCTCGTCGCAGACGTTTATCACTTTCATACTTCCGATCTTCTGCATCTTCTTCTGTGCTCCGAGAAGGACTCGAAGTCCTGCGCTCGATATGTACTCCATTCCCTTTACGTCAAGAACGAGGTTTATCGTATCTGCCAAGTCCTCGTTTATCGTTTTGTCAAGCGTGGGTGCCGTTATGGTATCGAGTCTTCCCGATACCTCAACAACGGTCTGTTCTGCATTTTTCTTTATTTCAATAGTCATTTTCGTCGATCTCCTTTAAATTTTCTTGATCATAGTAAGAACGTTTTCTCCGTTTTCATAAACGTAATCAACGCTATCCATAGTCTTTTTGGTGATGAAGATACCAAGACCTCCTATCTCTCGCTCCTCGGCTGAAAGTGTGAGGTCGGGATCAGGCTTCTGCAGAGGATCGAAGGGGATACCCTTGTCGCTCATACGGAATTTCACCTCGCGGCTTGAAGAGTCAAAGCCGATGGAAAGTGTAAGCTCTCCCTCGAAATCGGGATAGGCGTAGTGAGCAACGTTAACGAACACTTCTTCGATCGCAACGCATATAGCCGTTTGTATCTTATTCGGACATTCAAAGCTCTCAAGAGCGCTTTCAACAAATCCGAGCACGTCCGTCAGGGATGCGGTTTTTGCGGGGAAAGTTTTATTCGTCATACGCTCACCTCCTTTTCCCATTTTATAATCGAGCATCAACATCGTAATATCGTCAAACTGCGGTGCTTCGCCTACGAAAATGTCAATATTTGCTTTCAGCGACGGCAAGATCTCCATCGGTTCTATTGATGCGTTTTCGTTCATAAAGGCAAGCAGTCTTCCCTCTCCGTAAAGCCGGTTTTCGGAGTTGGTCGCTTCAGGCACTCCGTCCGTATACAAGAACAATCTGTCTCCTGCATCGAGCGTGATCTCGCTGACGCGATAACGGACTCCCTCCATACCCGCAAGGACGAATCCTGCGCGAGTACGAAGATACTCAAAGCTACCGTCTGCACGCCTGAGCAGAGGCGGGTTGTGGCCTGCATTGGCAAACTGAACGTTTCCGCTCTTAAGATCGAGAATACCCATCCAGGCGGTAACGAACATACCGGATTCGTTATTTTCACAAAGCTTTTCGTTTGCCTTGGTGAAAATGTCGTTGACTGCCATACCGCTTTCGGCAAGGTCCTTGATGATCGTTTTTGCCGTCATCATAAACATAGCCGCGGGAATTCCTTTTCCCGAAACGTCAGCAACGAGGAAGGCAACGGTAGTTTCGCTTAGCTTGTAGAAATCGTAGAAATCTCCGCCGACTTCTTTTGCCGCTATCATCTGCGCGTATATCTCGTAATCCTCATCCTTGGGGAAATTCGTGGGCAGAGCCGAGAGCTGTATCTGCTTTGCATATTCAAGTTCCTTATCAATACGCGCTGCAGCTTCTGCAATATATCTTTTCAGAGTGGAAACGGTTGAGTTTATATCGTCGGAGAGTGAGGAAAATTCCTCGTTTGAGCGTACGTCGACCGTTACGTTCAAGTCTCCGTCCGTAATACGTCCGAGTGTGTCGTTTATCTTTTTGAGGTTGTTTATGATAACGCGCTTTATAAGCACGTAGATAAAGACGAAAAGAGCTGCGAATATCAGTACCTGCATAAATATGCTCGTGTAAAGCGAGGCGTCTCTCATAAACATCGCTTCTGCCTCGGGCATAGCGGCTATGATGCAGTATCCCTCAACGAACTTGAAAACGTACATATATTTGATACTGTCGTCGGTAATGCCGTCTTTGATATTTGCGTAATACAAAGCGGTAGCGGTCTTGCCGTTCTCCATTTCACCCCGGGGATCTATGCCGATAGTGGAAATGGGCAGTCCCGCATACTCGTTGTCGATAACAAGAGAAAGATTGTCGTCGCAAACCGCAACGAAGCCTCCCGTACCGACGTGGCGGTTTTTGGTAACGTCAACGACGAACCCGTTGAGCATAGAGTGAAACTGCTCAGCGTCGTATCCGACCTGAATAAATCCGCCGCGCGTCAAATTGATAGCGGCGTATTTTCTCCAAACCGTCTCGTCCTTACCTCTGGGGGAGTATTCCTGAACGAAGGAATCCTGAGTTTTGAGCTTGTCAACGAATTCCTTTGACTGCGGTTTGCTGTTCATATCGTAGGTTCCGATCACGTCGGGTTCCGTAGAATTGACGATAAGACCGTTTTTATTTACGATATTTATTTCTTCAACGCCATACTTTATCGCAAGAGAATCCAAAAAAGTGCCGTCGAGGTTATTTTCATACTCCTCGCTTACTTTTTTTGCGATCTCAAGAAGCTGTGCGTCGGATTTTCCTTTTATATCCGCTTCTACGTCGTTTATGGCGGCAGTAAACACCTCTTGAGTTTCGATCTGCGCCATTCCGTTTTGCAAAAAGAAGGTAAAAGTACTCGTTATAAGATACGCTATAACGATGCACAAAAGAAGCCATCGCTGAAACGTATTTGCAATACGCTCGCTTCCCTTTTTTCTCACGAATCTCTCGTGACTCAAAATAGTTACGATAACTATCGCCATACCAACCGCTGCGGCATTTCCGAGTATCATCGGGAAGGTAGCGCCCTTTACGAATTCAAATGCGTAGGCGGAGTCGTCCATATTCGTAAGAAAGATAAGGATCATATGGATAACCTCGCAAACTACGGCAATACAAATACCGTAGCCCCAGGTCGGCTTTTTGTTATCAAACATCAGCTTTCTGAGTCCCGCCGCCATAAATCCCGCAAGGATAGTGGCAACGCTGCACGCGAGCTGCGTATACAAACCGCCGCCCCAATATACCGAGAACCAACGGAAAACTCCTCCGATAATTCCCGAGATGATACCCGCGGGAGCACCGAAGATAAGGCCTGCTGATAAAGGCGCTGCGTCACGCACGTTTACGGTAGTACCGAGAAGCTCAACGCCGTAGCTTGAAGCAAAAGCAGAAACGCATCCGAACGAAGCTCCGATAATAAGCTGTTTTACCATATACGGCAACTTTTTGGCCGGGGTATACTTATCCGCAAGATAAACCGCTAAAACGAGAAGACAGTTGATAAATATCGGAATGATCAATCTCATCTTATCTCTCTCCTCATCATAATAAGTGCATTTCTATCAACGCCTGCACCACGGCGGCAATAAGATCACCTATGACACCGATACCGAGCAACAGTACCATATACAAGAACATACTGCTTTTGCTTACCGAATTTTTCGCAACGTTGTAGTAGAAATTGAAATGTCCCTGCAAATTATGCTCTCTGTTTTGCTGCCATTGATAAGTGATCACGTCCTCGGTATGATAGTCCGAGGGCAGATACTCACGATAAAGCTCTTCCTCAAGACGTCGGATACGGTAGCATCCCGCGTCGTTGAGCTCGTAGCTCTCGTCTATTGAAAGCGTGACGACCGCTTTCTTTAATTTTTGACGGTGGAAAACGCCGATCCTCGTGATCTGCTCGGGCAAGAGTCTGGATTCGTTTATTCTGATGGAATAACCGTATTTTTCCGACACGACGGGAGTCGTGATAAGATCCCTCAATCTGTCTATGGCGTTTCCGACGTTGACTCGCGGCTTGAATACGTCGTTGAGCGTCTTGTGCGGCATACGCCAGATAAAATACGCCTCGTCGTTATCAAGAAACTGCATAAGTCCCGTCAAGTCCACGGAAATCAGCGTACCGCCGCTCAGGAGTTTAGTCTCGTATCCGAGCGTACTGATATGTACTACGTCCACAGTTTTGCCGTTGTAGGCGATCTCCGAGGTATGCTCGTTTTTCTTATAGTCCACGATACACGCGGCACTGAACGTTGCCTGCAGTATCTTCGTATTATCAAAAAGCAAAGACAGGTCCTCTATCTCGTTCTCGAAAACGTCAAAAGGAACGTAGACATTGAGCGATCTGCTCGATCTCACTCCGCAGATACGGATCGCAAGATCAACGTAGCTTTTGCCCTTGGGGTTGAGCCAGTCGTTAATGTAAACGGTGCTCGTGTCATCGCCGTCTACCCATATCGCCCAGCCGTCGTCAGCAAACTTTTTTTGTTTTTTTGACATTTTTACCGACTCCTTTTCTTTTAAACATTCATAGTAGGATCGATCGTTATTCGGGCTTTTTTCTTCCTAATTTGTCAAGTCCGAAGAACAAAAATCCGACTAAGATAAACGCAACGGAAAGAATACCTATCCACATAAGAACGCCGAGATTTCCCTGCGTATCAAGATTTACAAAAAAGTAAGGATAGATAAGGGGCGTAGTCGTTGTGGGTATCAGTATCGATGAATCGAACTTTAATACTATCGCCTGAATGAGAAGGAAAATCACATAACAAAGCGGAAAAGCTGCGGAAGCGATAGGATAATACCATTTGCACTTCTTACGCTCGTAGAATAAAAACCAATCAGCTATGTACATAACGGGAAGTACGACGTGGAAAAGGAGGCTTCCCACTCTCCAGTTTGCCTGGGGATCGCGGCCTTCTGCTCCGGCAAGCATAATGTTAAATACGAGGAAGGTCAAAAGGATACCGAGCATACCTATAAACTTGATGACAGGTGCTGCCGCGACGTAGCCGTCTTCCTTCTTTTTTGCGGTCTGTATAAGTGCCGTCAGCATAACGCCGATGCAAAGGAAATTACTGATATTAGTAAAATGAACGTAGAAATCCCATCTGATCTGCTCGATATTATCGAATATTCCGAGACTTGCAAAGCAACCGATAAGTCCGAGAGTAACGTAGACGGTCTGGTAGATCAATTGTGCGGTTCTGTTTTTTATCATAGTGGTTCTCCTTAAAAAAGTTTGATCGGATCAGGTCTTTCAATCGTGTTTTATCTGATCGTCTTATTTTGAATTTGATGCAGCTTGTATTGCCGTTTTACGATTTGAGAATCCGACTTGTAAAACGGAGACGGGCCTTGAAATTCCGTATCTCCTACGGTCATATCTGCCCGAATTGCAGAATCGTAAACGGATCTGCCGAGAAACGGGATCTTTATCTTTGCCAAAGGCGTGAGGAATCTCGCGTGGTATTCCACCTCCGCCGCAAATGAATAAAACGAAGTGTTCGCCGTATGAGTGGCAAGTATCGCCAAGCATTCGTATTCGCTCGGCTCATCCTTGTTCTTGATATATATCTTTTCGTGGTCGCAGACCGTGCCACCCGCCTTCTCGTTCAGCGATTCGATAAACTTCGGCAGTCTTGCAGAGCTTGTGGATCTTTTTCCGGAGAGACTCTGCCGCACGATCTCTTTATAAAGCGTCGGCACCCTCAGGCATCCGTCTACGGCGTATCGTGCGATAGTCCTGACATACGTATCAGCCACAAGGTATGCGCCCTCGGAGCGCGGATCTTTAAAATATTTTTTAAGAGCTTTATGGTGACGCTGCGCTCTGTACGCTACGACGCGGTTTATTTCGATATTCAGCTTTTTTCTGTTTTCGTCGCCGGGATCATTGAGGCAATTTATCAACAGTTGAATATCAAATGAAACGAAGGATACGGTAACGCCGGGTGTGTCTGCGTCTGCCGCAGAGTACCGCTGGGCGTCGTGTTCCTGCTCTCTTAGTTTAAAGAGGCTATAAGCATAGTCTTTGCCGTCTTCTACGGCGTAAAGAAACCAGTCGTCAAAGAACAAGTCGCAGCACAGTTTCTGTCCGTCAGTATCGGGGACTTGAAAAATTTCTTTTGTCGAAAGAATGTCTGACACGGATCGAGCAACCATGAAAAATCCGTCTGAAGTTTCTTTGATATCCTGTTTTTCAACGCTCATTTCGGATAGTAAAAAAGCGAAAGCCCGAGGCATATTTTTACCCGTCATCTCTACCTCCTAAACGTCAAAGCACAATAGACCTATCTTAATTTAATAATTATACTATCAAGGGTGTGACAAACCTCTTACAAACAAAAGAAAAAAAGCCGCATATCTCTCGACTTTTTTAATAAAGTCTTGTGATATGCAGCTTTTTTTACTCGTTGTTTTGTCTTTTCTCCCACAGCAATCCGCAGGTTTCTTCCGCCCAGCTGTACTGAGACATATACTCACCGATAAACTCGGGCTTTCCGCTTCTCAAGTAGCTGTAATAATCGCAATCGATCTTTTCGGTATTTACAGAATAGAGATAATTGTTTCGCTCAAATATTTCATCCATTCCGATGGCGTCAAGGGTTTGACGCAGATCGCGGAAGAGTTGATGGATATAGTTTTGATTTTTCTGTTCTTCGTAGTTTTCCCAGAGAGCAACGCCAATTTCTCCAACCGTAACGCCGGCACCCTTTCGGTCGATCAAAAAAGCAAACAGCTCTTTTGTTTTTGAACGCTTGAAGGTGAGCTTTTCGCCCTTTGCGTAAACTTCAAAGTTGCCAAAGCATTTTACCGTCAGAGGCTTTTCCCTTTGGCGAATTCCTTTTATATTGTCGATCTCCGCTTGAACGTCCTCGGCGGAAATGGGCTTCATTAAATAACCCGATGCATGAAGCTTGAAGGCGGAAATGGCGTATTCCTCGTATCCTGTACAAAAAACGATCTTGCAATCCGGACACTCGGAAACTATCTTTTCGGCAAGCGCAAGTCCACCCATTCCGCGCATATTGATGTCCAAAAACGCAACGTCAACGGGGTTGTCCCTTACGTATCCGAGCGCTTCCTCGCATCCCGAGAACTTGGCAACCTCTGTTATATCGGGAGACGCTTTTATTGCCGTTACCAAAGCGCCGAGCATCAATGCTTCGTCGTCGACCGCTATCGCAATCATTTGTTATCCTCCTTTGGTATGCTGATAAGAACCTTCGTGCCAACGCCAACGGTGCTTTCAATATCAAGCTTGCCGTTTACCATTGCCTTTAATCTTCCGCGAATATTGCGGATCCCTACGTGATTTCTCTCATCCAGCAATACGCTCGTATCAAATCCGGCACCGTCGTCTACCACAGAAACGCAGTAATGCGTATCCGTCTCGTATGATACGACGCGGATAGTGCCGCCCATCGGCAGTTTCATCAGTCCGTGCTTTATCGCGTTTTCGACGATTGGCTGAATGGTAAGCGCAGGAATATGGAAATCGTCTGAATTCATCTCAAACGAGAAGGTCATATCGGGGAAACGAACGTTTTCAATGCTGATGTAATGATGTACGTGCTCCATTTCCTTTGACATCAGTATCGGCTTTGGATTATCAAGCTCTCCGAAGTTTCCGCGAAGATACTTTGCAAAGTTATGCACAAGCTCCCCTGCTTTTGGCGGATCTATCAAGCATAGTTGCTCAATACTGCCGAGCGTATTATAAATAAAGTGAGGGCGTATCTGACTCATCATGGTAGAAACTCGGCTTTCGGTAAGCTGCGCGTTTAATACGAGCTTTTCGGTTTCGAGATCCTTTGCCTTGGCAAGCGCGTTGATGCTCTGAGGTATTATCTTCAATACCGTTACCATAGCGACAGCAAAGAAAACGATAAAGACGTAAATGGACACGACTCCTCCCTTCCAAACTCCGAAATAGTTCATAACAACGTCAAAAGCGAAGGAAACGAGGGGGAAAACGAAGCCTAAATACAGCCAACGTTCCTTTATTTTCGAATCAAAGAATTCTTTTACCAGGCACGCGAGCAAAATGCAATTTGAGATCGCTTGCAGAATGATCCAATACGTCAACGTATCGTAAAACAACGTCTGAGTAAACATTGGGAGAATGAAAAATACTGCGTTAAAAAAGCCCAGGACGGTTACCGTGACAAAACCGATCTTTTTCATTCGTCCGAGAAAATGAACGATCGACATCGAAAGAAACAGCATATAAAACATCATCGAGAAACACAATATCGTAGTGTTGGTTACGACGGATTCGCTCCAAAAGGAAACGCCATCGGAGCTGTATGAAAGATAAGTTCCCGCAAAAAAGATGATGGTTCCGAGCATCCATATGATCTTTGCATTTTTTATATGAATAAGAGTCGAAAACAAAGCGGTGCCCAAAAACACGAGGGAAACTATAATGAACAAAAGCCCGACGTCTCGCTGCGAGTCGCCTACAGCAAGGGCGCCTTTTTCAAAATCAATACCAGTCCAAAAAGCTACACCGGAGAGCATCTCGTCTATCGCGGTATCGTTTCCGAAAGCGTGGGGATTGTGGACGAGTATGCGGATCGGCTCTTCCTCGCTGCACTCAAAGGAGTGGGCGTACCAGCTCTCACCGCAAGCGGAATCACCGTAAAGAGGATTTTCCATATCAATTACGTATGGGTCATTTGACGCTTCATAAAAGGTCAGATTGATGTGATCGAGAAAAAAAGCCAACGGCATATCTCCGTCGTACAGACCAACGTACTCGCCGTCGGGTGCCATTATGTGGAAATTCCCCTTCAGCATAACGTCGCCCCTTGTCGAGGAGATGTGTTTGCCGGCCTCATATTTCTGCCACTCACCGTCGGCTGTGCGATATTCTCCTTCAAAATACACTTGTGCAACGATAGCATTTATCGCTTGTCTGCTATTTGCATTACCATACCATAACAGTGCCACCGCAAAAAAAATCAGAGCCAGTATCGCTAATATGATCAGAGTTGATTTATTTATAAACCAAAATTTGTTTTTTTTATCATCCATCGTTGTTCTCCACGTTCAAAACTAAGTACATTACCTAAAACGCTTTAATATTAATTGATTTGTTATTATAACATAAAAAAAACGCTTGTGTCAAATTGATTTAAAAAAATATAAAAATTGCTTTCTGTAAAGAAAAAAATCCAAGTCAGGAGACTTGGATTTTTTGATCGTAAAATATGAAATGAGTTTGCGAAAACTTACGGATAGAGGCCCATACCGCCCTCAAGGGTAAGGGTTTCACCGTTCATATACTTAAAGTCAGGAGAAGCAAGCTGAACGCAAACACGTCCGATCTCCGTCTCGGAATCGCCGAAATGTCCTGCGGGAGGCATCTTGACGTTTGCTTTGAATGCTTCGGGGTACGCTTTTTCAAAGTTTTCAAGCTGTGCAGTCCAAGCAAGAGGACAGATAACGTTTGTATTTATGCCATCTCTTGCCCATTCGGTAGCGGCAACTCTCGAAAGTCCGCGAATACCCTCTTTTGCAGCGGCATAAGAGCACTGACCGTAATTTCCAAAAAGTCCTGCACCTGAAGCGAAATTGATGATAGAGCCTTGAGTTTCCTTAAGATAAGGATAGCAAGCCTTCATATAATAGAACGTAGCGTAGAGTCCTGAATAGATAGCCAGATCAAACTGCTCGGTGGTGTGCTCCTGGATAGTAACGCCGGAAGCGGAAGCCTGTGCGTTGTTGATAAGAACGTCAATTCTTCCAAATTCAGCTACAGCAGCATCAACGACCGATTTTGCGATCGCTTCGTTGTCGGAGCCTGCGGCAATATCAGCAGAAAAGATCAAAACTTTGATGCCGTAAAGCTTCTCGAGCTCTTCCTTTGCCTTTTCAAGCTTTGCAACGTTTCTTCCTGTGATTACGAGATTTGCACCCTCCTTGGCATAGGCAGTAGCGATTCCATAACCAATAGAACCACATCTTCCATCAGACAAAGCTGCAAAACCTGCTCCGGTAATAATGGCGGTCTTACCTGTTAAAAAACCCATTGTAATTCTCCTCTTAAAAATGATAAAATCTGTAGAATAAGATCAAATACAAAAAATGATGCTTACATTCAAAATTCAATATAAATGATAGCATTACATTCTTTGTCAAAATTATAACACAAAATAGAAATTTGTCAAGAATTAGCACTTAATGAGGATTATCAAGTGGGTATTTATTGTTATTTTAAGTAAAACATTCGGAGCTGAGCCGAATATAAAACAATTCAATCCAAGCATTGTGAAATAGTACTCTGATTTTGCGGCTTACCGCAACTTCGTTCATTTGTGCCGCCTCATGAGGAATGATGTTCTCGCTGCGCTCAAAATGATGTTGACCTTCGGTCAAATGATGTTGTGTCCTGCGGACACAAATGAAAAACCTCGTTACAAAGAACGAGGTTTTTGGGCTCGTAGTACAAAAATGCAACACTGTAATTGAATCACATAATTGCTACAGAAGTTAACTTCTTAATTATTTTCATCATACGGGGATCATTTTGAAATTGTGCAAATTGATTTTTTCTCATGGATTTCAAAAGTAGTCCGGATTGATTTTCGGTATGATCCTTGACGGCATCAATAGAAGATGATTTTACTTTATTGACCATAAATGAGGTATACATTCCGTCAATTAGAGTATCAAATTTAATCGCATGATCAACAGCATCTTCAAGGCAATCAAACATATTCTCTTCATCTCCCAGTTTCAAATAGTTATGCGCCATTTTTTCATAAAACTCCGAAAAACGCACATGATAAAAGCCACAATTACCGTCGGGATAAAGTAATCTATAACAATCAATTACAAATTGACATATCTTTATTTTCTCCTCAGGCGTAAACTTTCCCTTCCACATAATAATATTGGAATTCTGACCTATCATTTCAACAAGGCTTTGAATATTCATTTGGCAATATTCAACTGCATCGTCACCTTCTAAAAAGCGAGGCATCATTTCATTAACCGTAACTGAATAAAATCCCGCCATTTTAGCATACTTTTTAGCTGATTCAGCATCACCTTTGGCATAATAATAGGTGAAGCTCAAAGATTGAATAGCACCTCCTCGCAAGGAATTATCGGTAGATTCCGCTAAAATCCTCTCTCCATATTCAATAATTTCATCTGCATTTTCTTTTCTGTTTTCAGCTTGAAGCGCATACATCAATTCATGTACTACTGACAAATCATTTGGAAATTCCTTTTTAGCTTCACGCCATAATGAAACTCTTTCGCTATTTTTCCCCGCACGGAACAACTCTGCATTTTTGTCTCTATACTCACGAAGTTTCTTCTCTTTTTCAATTTTTCCAACACCAAGAAGATCATCTACACTAACGTTATAATATGATGCGATAGCAGGTAAAAACGTAATATCGGGATATCCTTCATTGCGTTCCCATTTTGATACAGCTTGAACGGTAATACCAAGATGCTCTGCTAGTTCCTCCTGTGTATTACCTTTTTCTTTACGCAGTTTTCTTAATTGTTCGCTCAAAAATATGCTCATAGTATCCTCCATAAAAAAGTAACAAGCGCTTGTTCTGGATATATTATAGCAAAGGACAAATAATATTACAATAACCGCATTGTTTAGTTATGGATGTATTATTAAACGATTGGTTTAGTATTGCGCACAAGAAATGTCGCAGGTTCAAGTATATAAAAAGTGTAATGGTAAAAGATTAATGTTTTTTACCCCTAAAACACGAAAAGCCCCCGAAATCAAAGACTTTGAGCTTTTAGTGATGTTTTGGCTACGCCAAAGTG
>JAZQXE010000122.1:0-15866 GCA_045632705.1 Eubacteriales bacterium
GCACCGCGCGCAGAGCTACGCAGGGATCGTGTCTGCCGCCGATAGTGAGCTTGACCTCTTTTTTCTCACTTATCGAGACGCTGTCCTGCTCGCGGCGGATGGACGGGGTGGGTTTGAATCCGACGCGGAAAAGTATCGGCATACCGTTGCTGATACCGCCAACGATCCCCCCCGCGTTGTTCGTTTTCGTCTTTATCTCTCCGTTTGAGATCACGAACGGATCGTTGTGCTCGCTTCCGAGCATTTTAGCGGCAGAAAATCCTCTGCCAAACTCAACTCCCTTGACGGCGGGAACTGCAAAAGCGAGGGAAGCTATACGCCCCTCGATACCCTCAAAGAGAGGACCGCCAAGACCGATCGGCACACCAAGCACCGTACATTCGATGACCGCTCCTATACTGTCACCCGCTTCGGAAACGCGTATTATCTCGTTTCTCATTCTCTCACCCGCCGAGTCGTCTATTACGGCGAGCTTCTTTTTCTTTATTTCTTCAAGACGAGCGATATCCTCACCCATCGCTTCAAACGGAGCGTCGCATACGTCTCCTACCGAATATAGATGAGCCGCGACGGTTATTCCGCGCGCACGAAGCAGCTGCAAGACGATACCGCCCGCAATACAGAGGGGAGCTGTCATTCTACCCGAAAACTGCCCGCCGCCCGCCATATTGACGCTATCACCGTACTTGACACGGGAAACGTGGTCGGCGTGAGATGGGCGCGGAGTATCATAAAACTGCGAGTAATCACTCGAGCGCTTGTCCTGCGTTCTGATTATCGCGTGTATCTCCTCCCCGTCGGCAACTCCGTCGCGTATACCTGTGAGAATTTCAACTCGGTCGGGCTCTTTTCTGCTCGTTACGAGCTCACTCGTACCGGGAGCGCGCCTTTTCATAAACTCACCAAGCTCGTCTATATCTATTCGTGCGCCTTTTTCTATACCTTTTATTCTGACACCGATGACGGCTTCATGGCTTCCGCCGTAGATATCAATTTTCAGCTTATCTCCGTTAAATATCGACATTTTTACACCTTCTTTATACGATAACTATCGATTCGAGATCATCAAAAAACGTAGGATAGGACTTGTTTACGGCAAGAGCACCCCGAATTATAATATCCTCGCTTGCGGCGGCACTCGCGACGGCGGCACTCATAACTATCCTATGGTCGTTTGCGCCGTCAACAACACCACCCGATATTCCGCTTGCGTGAATTATCATACCGTCGTCCATACTCTCTGCCTCACCGCCGAGCGCCTCTATCATTTTGCATACGCTCTCTATTCGGTCGCTCTCCTTTAGTCTGAGTCGCGCTCCTCCCGTTATTTTCGTTTTAGAGAGAGCACAGGCAGCGGTGAGAGCAACTACACCGACAAGGTCGGGACACTCGGAAATATCAAGCTCAATTCCGTAAAGAGAGGATGGAGAAACGCATACCTTATCTCCCTGCACTTCAACCTCTGCGCCAAACTGACGGAGAATATCAATTATCTTTTTGTCGGGCTGCAAGGACTGGGTATCAAGTCCCTTTACCGCAACGGGCGCTGAGCCGATAGCACCCGCACATAGAAAGAACGCGGCGTTTGACCAATCCCCCTCAGCCTTAAATTCTCGTTTGCTCGGAGTGTATCTGCCGTGAGTTTTATATACGACGCAGCCTTCTTCTTCCGTCTTTTCTACGTAAACACCGAACTTAGAAAGCGTGCGGACGGTCATATCTATATATCCGCCACTCTCTGCCCTCGTCGTCAGTTTTATCTTACATTCCTCTCGCAAAAGTGGAGAAGCAAAGAGAAGGCCTGATATATACTGACTTGATATATCCGCTCTTACGGCAAAGCTGTCAGTGTCTAACTTTCCGTTTATTTTTATGTAATCTCCATTACGCTCGACACTCACGTTATTTATTGCGAGAATATCACATATCTCGTCTATCGGACGGCTCGCGAGCCTGCCGCGCAAGATAAATTTCGTCTTTATACCAAGAGCGGCACAAACGGGAAGAAGAAACCGCAAGGTAGATCCGGACTCTCCGCAGTCGAGCGTCGCCTCGCTTTTTTTCTCGCAGAGGGGAATACCGACCACCTCAAAGCCGCCGTCTTTTTTTTCTATTTTTGCTCCTATATCTGATAAACACCTGACGGTAGAGTCGATATCGTCGCTCGTGGTATTACATTTTATATAGGTACATTGCGGGCTCATTGCCGCACAGACCAGCAGCCGATGCACGTCACTTTTTGACGCGATAGCCTCGAGCGTACCACATAGCACGCATGGGGAGAAAACCTTTTTCATATTATTCACCGAGCCCATCATCAAATATTTTTTCTATCTCGCACAGCGGCGTTTTCTCTATCAGCGCCTTACCCGTGCCACTCGTATAGACGAGCAGTATCTCATCCCCTGACGCTTTTTTATCTGACAGGGCAATTTTTGAAAGTACTTCCCCAGAGTAAGGACAAAGCTCTGAAAGTGAGTATTCGCTTAGTACTTCGTTTAATTTTTGAAGAGTGGAAAGTCCGCATTTTCCGCGTAGATACGAGGCTTTCGTCATTATTTTCATTCCCATCGCAACTGCGCGTCCATGACTTATCCTATATTCGCTTTCCTTTTCTATGGCGTGTGCGGGAGTATGACCGAAGTTAAGTATAGCGCGCACCCCGCCCTCAAACTCATCCTCGCAGACGACGTCTCTCTTTGCCCTCACGCACGCGGCAATGAGCTCTTCTATATTTTCTTTTGCCCGTCCGCCGTCAATGAGAGAAAAGATGCTCTCGTCTTTTATCATCGCGTATTTTATGACCTCTGCCATACCGTCGGAAAAATATTCCTCGGGCAGAGTAGAGAGTAGATCCGGATCTATTATAACGAGAGACGGCTGCCAAAAAGCACCGAGCAGATTTTTACCCGCTGCTATATCTACCGCCGTCTTTCCGCCAACGGAAGAATCGACCATTGAGAGCAGAGTAGTCGGTACGCTTATATATCTGATACCTCTCATATATGTAGCCGCCGCAAATCCCGCAAGATCACCGACGACACCGCCGCCAAGAGCGAGTATAGTGTCTTTTCTTGAAAAGTGACACTCTGCAAGCGCATCAACAAGGGAGAGATAGGTGCTTGCATTTTTTGAGCTCTCACCGTGAGAAAAAACGAACATATAACATTTATACCCGGCATTTTCAAGTTTATTTTTCAGTAAATTGAGATAAAGCGCGGCAACAGTATCGTCGCTGACTATCATTATTTTATTGCCAAGCGAGAGAGAATTTAAAAACTCGGATATTTCGTTTATACAACCCTTTTGTATGATAATATCGTAAGAGCGTGAATTTGATACGTTTACTTTTATCATTTTCTCATATCTCCTTGTCAGCAAATAAATTATGTTTTAAAAAATTCTAAACAAAAAACGGCCGTGCGTTTTTGCACAGCCGTTTTGAGTATTGATAACTTAAAACTTTGCAACAAAAAACGCTCTTACTTTTTATTTCTTAAAAAAGTAAAAGTAGTTAAAAAAGTTTGCAAAGCTCATAATTTTCATAATATGACTCCAAAAATTCATATTTTTACTGATTATAGCACCGAAATTTTTTCTTGTCAATACGCTTGTTATAAATAGCGGCGCTTTTTTCACATTTAAAGGGTAAAGACCGAGAAAACCGAAACTTATGCGAGTTTTTTAAAAAATCTGAATTTTTAAAACAAAAAATTCACATTTCCACAATGAAAAATGTTCAAATCTCTTGCATTATATACGATATTATGCTAATATAAAGTATATATATATATATAAATATAGTTATATAGATTTACGAGCTAAAAATTACGGGACGATATTGCAAAACGACTTTACTTTGATCGAGTATATTTTTCTCTGTGATTTTGGAAAGGAAACGAAATGGATAATTCAAAGCTCGCGGAACTTCAAAATATATGGTCACTGGCACTGAATATTATATCTACTACTTTTTCATCAACTACCTTTAATCTCTGGTTTTCGGAAACGAAGGCGGTAGATATGAACGAAACGGGATTTATCGTCAGTATTCCATCCGCATTTAAAAGAGATATCATAGTTTCAAAGCATAAGGATATAGTTCTCTCGGCTATGGCAGAGGTCGTCGGATACGACATCGACGTTCAGTTCGTAGTTATGAGTGACGAGGTAAAAATACCCGAGGAAGAAGCCGTGGGAGCTTCGGGTAGCTCTTCCAAAAATCAAAAGAGCCTATCTATCACTCCGACGATGGAATACACCTTTGAAAACTTCATCGTAGGATCCTCAAACAAATTTGCACACGCGGCTTGTCTTGCGGTAGCAAACAGTCCCGCAGTTGCGTACAATCCCCTTTATATGTGGGGCCCTCCAGGAATCGGAAAGACGCATCTTATGTACGCGATAAAGACAGAGCTACATAAAAATTATCCTTACTTAAAGACGATATACGTCAAGGGCGAGGAATTTCTCATTGAGGTAGTCGATGCGATAATGATGCACACGACGCACATACTCAGAGAAAAATACAGAACGGTAGACGTTCTGTTTATCGACGATATTCAGCTTATAGCTGGTAAACCCTCAACGCAGGAAGAATTCTTCCACACCTTTGACAGCTTGTTTGTTGAAAACAAGCAGATAATCATAACCTCGGACAAGCCTCCGAGAGAAATGAAAAATCTTACCGAGCGTCTTATCAGCCGTTTTGAGTCGGGACTTATCGCAGATATTCAATCACCCGATATAGAATTGAGAATGGCAATAATCAAAAATAAAGCGGCAAAGATGAAGATAGACGTTCCAAACGACGTCGTAACTTATCTTGCCGACAGACTCAAAAATAACGTAAGACAAATAGAAGGCTCACTCAAAAAACTCAGCGCACTTTCACTTCTCACAGGTACACCGATAACTCTTGAAGTTGCAAAAAGCGCGGTAGCTTCGATCTCAAACGACAGAGAGCCGACAGACGTTACGGTAGAAAAGATATTTAACGCGGTATCACTCAAATACCGTATTCCCTCACAGGATATAAGATCGAGAAAGAGAACGGACAGTATAGCAAACGCACGTCATATATGTATTTATTTGCTTCGTACTCTGACCGACCTTACTCTGACTCAGATAGGACAGCAATTCTCACGAGATCATACGACCGCGATGTCCTCACTCAAAAAGATAGAAAACAGGATATCTGCCGAGCCTGCCTTTGAAGCCGAGATAAACGAGCTTATCACAGAGATAAAAGAGGTATAAGATAAGGTCCTTTGACTTTGGTTTTTCTCGAGCTTTTTTTAAAAAAGGTCGAGGGTACGGGCAGAGCCCGAAAAAAATCGCAAGATTTTTTCTCTGCATAGCTTACTCTACTTATCTATACTCATAGCAGTAATAGTAGTAGAGGAGGCTGAAAAGTGCAAAACTCAAAAAAATGGCGTAACCAAGCCGAAAACAGCCGTTTTTCATTGTTGAAAGATCTGTGTATAAAAAAAGCCGTGAATTGTTAGTAATTTTTGGTCGAAGTCAAGTTAAGTTAAAAAAATGAGTTTTGAACATACCTATGTTGAAAAGAAAAAGTTAAGTATGTGTAAAACTGTTTTTCTTTCCACAATTCAACATTTTCCACAAAGAAAAAAACGTCAAGAAAATACGTTAAGTAGGAGATAAAAAATGAAGATAGTATTCAGTAAGAGTGAGCTGCTCAATTATTTGTCACCCTGTATGGGATGTATATCAACGAAGAGCACCTTTACTTCTATCGAGGGTGTCTATATAGAGGCAAGAGAGGATAACAGATGCGTTATCTGCACCTACGATATGGAAAAGGGTATGCGCGCGGAGTTTGACGCCGAGGTAATAGAGGCGGGCAAATATATAGTAGGCGCACAGGACTTTTTCCAGTACGTAAAGATACTCCCCGGCAGCGACATTATGCTTGAAGTAAGCGAAAAGCTGACGGCAAAGGTATCTTCCGGCAAGGTGTGCTATATGATGCACGCTCTTCACGGAAACGAATTTCCCGCTTTCCCCGAGCTTTTCTCAAAAGAGGGCTTCCTTATGCAGAGCGAGAAGATGAGAGAGCTTATCGGTCATACGCTGCACTCTATTGCGAGCATAGACACAAATCACCCCGAGCTTTGCGGTGGATTTCTCAATATAAAGCGTGACTCCGTCACGATGGTTTCCTGCGACTCCTTTACACTTTCAAAGTGTGAGATGAATCTCTCGGTCGGAGCTGTTGAGGGAGACGCCGAGATCAGCGTCATCATCCCCGGCAAGAGCCTTATTGAGCTAAACAAGCTCATCAGCGACGAGGAAGAGATATTTGTAAAGCCTGCAAGAAGACACATTATATTTGAGATAGGGGATCTAATATTCTTCACTCGTCTTATAGACACAAAGTACATTGATTATAACAGAATAATACAGAACAACCTTCCCATAGAGGTGGTAGTAGACAGAGCAGAGATACTCAGCTCTCTTGACCGTGCTTCTCTGATTTCGGAAAAGAAGAGCGTCGGCTCGTCAAGAAGCTATGTAAAGCTCTCATTTAAGGAAAATATACTCAAGATATCTTCAAATTCACTTACCGGACAAATATACGACGAGATAGAATGTGAGCATACGGGAGAAGATCTCGAGATAGGATTTACCTGCCGTTATCTCATCGAGTCGCTCCGCGCTCTTGACTGCGAAAAGGTAAAGATGTATCTCAAGGCACCGAGAATTTGTATGATACTCAAGCCCGAAGTGGCAAACGAGGATAAGGAGCTTCTTCAGATGATCCTTCCCGTCAAGATGGCTGACTGATAAAAAAGCAAAAACCACGGGTACTTTTTCAGAGATAAAAGGGTCTGTCTTATGAAAGTAAAAAAAATAAAGCTTGACTCTTACAGAAATATAGAGAGCGCAGAGATAAACTTTTTTGACGGTGTAAACGTAATATACGGTGACAACGCACAGGGAAAGACGAACGTGCTTGAGGCTATATACGCTTTTGCGCGCGGCAGATCTTTTCGTGCATCTTCCGAGAGAGAGCTTGTCAGATTCGGCTCGGAGTCCTATACGACGACGCTTACCTTTGAGGATAAGTCGAGAGAGCAGAATATGCGCCTCGGCTATTACCAAAAGAAAAAAATAAAAGAAATAAATGGGCTCTCTTGTGAAAAGCTCTCGGATATGATAGGCAGATTTTGCGCCGTATTATTTTGTCCCGAGCATCTTGAAATAGTTAAGGGCGGTCCAGGGCAGAGACGTGAATTTCTCAATATTGCGATAGGTCAGCTTGACAAGAGATATATTTTGGCGTCGTCAAGATACAAAATTATTCTTGAAAACAGAAACGCTCTGCTTCGCAATCTTCAAAAGGCAGCAGGTACCTTGCAAAAAGAGGCTTTGCGCGCGCAGCTTGATATTTTTTCAAGGCAACTTGCCGAGTGCGACGCCTACATTTCAAAAAAACGCGAGGAATATATAAGGGAGCTGTCTCCTTTTTCGGAATTTTTCCTCGGTGAGATGAGCGAGGAGAGGGAGCGCCTTACTCTCGCATACGAGTCTGATATTTCCGCTCGCACAGATGATGAGGGGGAGCTTTGTGAGCTTTACTTTAAAAAACTCACGTCAAACGTCGATAGAGAAATAGCGGCGGGCGTTACCTTGTACGGCATACACCGCGACGATATTGAACTTAACCTCAACGGTATTGACGCAAGGGCCTACGCTTCCCAGGGGCAGCAGAGATCGATAGCTCTTTCACTCAAAATGGCAGAGGGCGAGCTTTCAAAAAAGAAAATGGGCGAGCATCCCGTTTATCTGTTTGACGACGTTCTCAGCGAGCTTGACTCAAAGAGGCGCTCATACCTTCTCTCAAAAATATCGGGAAAGCAGATCATAATCACTACCTGCGAGCTTGACGACATCAGCGGTATTGAGAGCAGCGTTCATTTTATCAATGCTAAAAACGGCACCTATGAAAGTGTCAGCGAAAATTAAAAGGGTGTAATAACAGAGGTGTGATACATGTATCTGCACGCAGGAAAAAACAGAGTTATCAGAACAAAAAATATAATCGGTATTTTTGACCTCGACAGAGCAAGCGCAAGCGCTATAACACGAGACTATCTGAAAAAGACTGAAAAAGACGGCCTTTGCGAAAGTGCCTCGTATGAAATTCCAAAGTCGTTTATCCTCTACGACGACGAGTTTGATAAAAGCGTGCAAAAAGTGTGCTTCTCCCAAATTTCCGCGTCAACTCTGCTCGGAAGAATAGAGAATGAAAAGTAAGGATAGGTAGGGAGAAAAATTTTAAAAAGGTTTTTTCCCCACTTTTTTAAAAAAACTTTATTACTAAAAAAATTTCGGCTATGTACGCTTTTCGGCGTTTTTGTCTGTTTAAATCAAAACGTGAAAATAAAACGTGGAGGTTGCAGACGTGGCAGAAATAAAAAAAGACAAGGCAAAGCAAAAAGAAACGGAAAGAAAAGATACGAAGGTTTGCGAGGGGACGGGCATATCCGACGAGGAGGCGCTTATCCGTATTGCAGCGATCGTATTGATCGCCAACTACATTTTATAAGATATAAAAAAATTTACATAAGAAAAAAACAAAAGCAGGATATATACTACCGAAAGGAAAAGAAAATGGCAGATATCAAGACGAACGAGCACATTGAGTACAGCGAAAATCAAATACAGGTACTTGAGGGACTGGAGGCTGTCAGAAAGAGACCCGGAATGTACATAGGTACGACGTCCGAGGGCGGCTTGCACCATCTTGTATACGAGATAGTTGACAACTCAATAGACGAGGCTTTGGCGGGAGAATGTAACAGTATAACGGTAACGATATACGACGACGGAAGCGTATCCGTACAGGATAACGGACGCGGTATCCCTGCCGCACTTCATCCGAAGATGGGTATTCCGACGCCTGAGGTCGTATATACAAAGCTCCATGCGGGAGGTAAATTCGGCGGCGGCGGATACAAGATAGCCGGAGGACTTCACGGTGTTGGTGCGTCCGTCGTAAACGCTCTCTCCGAGTGGGTAGAGCTTGTTGACTGCTACGACGGAAAGAAATATACCGAGCGTTTTGAATACGGCAAGGTCGCGCGCCCCTTCAAGTGTGAGGGAGAATGCAGCGAGCGCGGAGTTTACGTCAGATTCAAGCCCGACGGAAGCATATTTACCGATACTACTACCTTTAAATACGATATTCTCAGAAAGAGACTTCAGGAGCAGGCTTTCCTCAACGGTGGTATTTCCATTACTCTCACCGACACAAGAGCGGGAGAGGAGAAGACGGAGACCTTCTGCTACGAGGGCGGTATAAAGACTTTCGTTGAATTTATAAACAAAGAAAAGAACTGCACCGTACTTCACGACGACGTCATCTACATAAGAGGTGACAAGGAAAAGTACACGGCAGAGGTCGCAATGCAGTACAACGACAGCTACAATACGGTGCTGATGACCTTTGCAAACAATATGAACACGATAGACGGCGGTACTCACGAGACGGGATTCAGACGTGCGATGGGTAAGGCGTTCAACGACTATTCCAAGAAAAAGGGAATAATCAAGGGCGACGAAAAGCTCTCGATAGAGGACACGCTCGAGGGACTTACCGTTATCGTCAGCGTAAAGCTCGAGGATGCGCAGTTTGAGTCGCAGACGAAGGCAAAGCTCGGAAACTCCGAGATAAACAGCTTCGTTTATTCAATAGTAAACGAAAAGCTCGCCGAGTATCTTGACGAAAATCCATTTACTGCAAAGATGATAGTTGAAAAGGCGATGACAGCGTCAAGAGCAAGAGAGGCGGCAAGAAAAGCAAGAGAAGCGACGCGCCGTAAAAACGCCCTCGAGGGTGGAGGACTACCCGGTAAGCTCGCTGACTGTAACGTATCCGACCCTGCTCTTTCCGAGCTTTATCTCGTTGAGGGAGACAGTGCGGGAGGAAGCGCAAAGGAAGGACGCGACAGCCGATTCCAGGCAATCCTTGCACTTCGCGGTAAGGTACTAAACGTAGAGAAGGCGCGACTTGATAAGGTATATTCCAATCAGTCGCTCACTCCTATCATTCAGGCTCTCGGATGCGGTATCGGAGACGAATTTAATATAGAAAAGCTCCGCTACCACAAGATAGTTCTTATGGCGGATGCCGACGTTGACGGTTCTCACATAAGAATACTTCTTCTTACCTTCTTGTTCAGACATATGCCAAAGCTCATCGAAAACGGCTACGTCTACTTAGCTCAGCCTCCGCTTTACAAGATAATCCGCGGTAAGTCCCAGCGTTACGCATTCTCAGACGAGGAGAGAGACGCGATAATAGAAGAGATGGGAGACGCAAAGATCACAATCGAAAGATATAAAGGTCTTGGTGAGATGGACCCCGATCAGCTCTGGGAGACGACGATGGACCCTGCGACGAGAACTCTCTTAAAGGTCGAGATGAGCGACGCAATCGAGTGTGACAGAATATTCTCGATGCTCATGGGAGACGAGGTAGAGCCGAGAAGGATATTCATTGAGGAAAATGCAAAGTTTGCAGAAAATCTCGACGTCTGATAATAAAGAGGATAACAACATCACTTTTTGACAAAGGCGCAAGCCGCACTGAAAAGGAAAAAATAAAATGGATAAAAATAAAAAGAATCTGTCAGAGGACCTTACCTTCCCCGATCAAAAAATAATCGGCATAAAGATGGAAAACGAGGTAAAGAAGTCCTTTATTGAATATTCGATGTCGGTAATAGTCAGCCGAGCGCTCCCCGACGTGCGAGACGGTATGAAGCCCGGTCAGAGAAGAATACTATACGCTATGTACGAGGACCATCTGACCTTTGACAAACCCTTCTACAAGTCGGCAACGACGGTAGGTAACGTGCTTGGTCGTTACCATCCTCACGGTGACGCCGCAGTTTACGGATCCATGGTAAGAATGGCCCAGGGATTTCCTCTGCGTTACCCACTCATCGAGGGACACGGTAACTTCGGTAACGTAGACGGTGACCCCCCTGCAGCTTACCGTTATACCGAGGCACGACTCTCAAAAATTTCAAACGAGATGATGGCTGACATCGACCGTGACGTCGTTGACTTCGTACCAAACTTTGACAACAAGCGAGTTGAGCCGACGGTGCTGCCCTCGCGCTTTCCCAATCTTCTCGTAAACGGTGCGGTAGGTATAGCCGTCGGTATGGCGACGAATATCCCGACGCACAATCTCGGTGAGGTCATCGACGGTACTATTTTCCTTATGGAAAACCCCGACGCCGAGGTAAAGGACATAATGCAGTATATCAAGGGCCCCGATTTTCCGACTAAAGGTATCATTTACGGCTCGTCGGGAATCTACAAGGCGTATCTGACGGGTAAGGGCAAGGTCAGCGTCCGTGCAAGATGCGAGGTAGACGAGGATCATCACCGCATTATAGTTACCGAGATACCCTATATGGTAAACAAGAGTATGCTCGTTGAGTCAATAGCAAATCTTCATAAGGAAAAGCGCGTTGAGGGCATTACGGCACTTCGTGACGAGTCGGGACGTGCGGGAATGAAGATAGTTATCGAGTACCGCCGTGATGCAAACGGACAGGTCATACTCAATCAGCTCTACAAATATACGCAGCTTCAGGACACGTGCGCTATCAATATGGTAGCACTCGTCGGCGGCGAGCCGAGAGTTTTACCGCTCAAGACTATACTTGAGGAATATATCAAATTCCAAAAGAGCGTCGTGCGCCGCCGTACTGAATTTGAGCTTAAAAAGGCACAAAAGGAAATGCACATCTACGAGGGCTACAAGATAGCACTCGACCACATAGACGAGGTCATCGAAACTATCAAGAAGAGCGCGTCGATACCTGCGGCAAAGGAAGCACTCATCGAGAGATTTGCACTTTCAGATGCACAGGCACAGGCGATCGTCGAGATGACTCTCGGTAGACTCTCGGGACTCGAGAGAGACAAGATAGAGGACAGACTCGCAAAACTGCGTGAGCTTGTCCGCGAGCTTGAGGACATTCTCGCAGATGAGGGCAAGATACAGGAAATACTCAAAAACGAGCTTCTCGCTATCCGCGACAAGTATGCGGACGACCGCCGCACCGAGCTTGTTGAGGCAGAGGACGAGATAGTGCTTGAGGACCTTATTGAGCGTCACAGATGCATCATTACTCTCACCGAGGGAGGATACATCAAGAGACTTCCTGCCGACACCTACAACGCACAGCGCAGAGGCGGCAGAGGCGTGAAGGGTATGAGCACCAAGGAAGACGACTACGTCGTAAACGTCGTAGCATCGGGCAGCCACGATTATCTGATGATGTTCTCAAATCTCGGAAAGGTATATACGAGAAAGGCATATCTTATTCCCGAATCTTCAAGAACGGGCAAGGGAACGAACGTAGTAAACGTGCTTGAGCTTGAATCGGGCGAAAAGATCACGGCTATTATTCCGATAGACACCTTCAACGGTGAGGAAGTACTCACGATGGTAACGAAGTACGGAGTTATCAAGCGTACGTCGGTTTCCGAATACATCTATCAGAGAAAGAACGGTAAGAGAGCTATAACTCTTGACGAGGGAGACGAGCTTCTCAGCGTACTTCGCTCGGAGGGTGAGAGCGAGATCATCATAGCAACCAAGTACGGTATGGCGACACGCTTCTCCGAGGAGGGTGTACGCAGTATGGGTAGAACCGCAAGAGGTGTAAGAGGCATCAAGCTTGCCGAGGGTGACGAGGTCTGTGGTGTGGTTATGGTTGACGACTCAAGGCAGCTTCTTACCATTACCGAGGGCGGATACGGAAAACGCACCGACTTTGAGGACTTCAGGACTCTCGCACACAGAGGCGGTAAGGGCGTTGCGTGTCAGAAGGTGACCGAGCAGACGGGCAAGGTAGCATCTATCGCCTCGGTCAGCGACGAGGATGACGTTATGCTCATGACCGATGCCGGAATTATGATAAGAATTCACGCCGACGGTATCTCGAGCTACTCGAGAACCGCAAAGGGTGTCAGAATAATGCGACTTGACGAAGGCTCGAGCATCGTTCGCTTTACGATAGTTGAACGAGACGATGAGGACGAGGCGCTCGTTGACGTAGCTGAAATGGCAGATGCAGCCGACAATGCAACTGACGATACGACAGTCGATGCGGGTGACGCAAACGCTGCAAACGACTCCGAGGCAAGTGCCATCGATACCCCTGCCACCGACGGCGAGGCTGAGTGAGGCACGCGGAATGTTCACAAATAACAAGACACACACGCGTATTTTTCTGCTTATTTTAGCGCTTTTGTGTGCCGCAACCTGTGGGTGCGGGCAAAAAATGACCGCCGAAGAGGTAAGGGCAATAGCACAACCGCTGATAACGGCTTCTCTTGAGATGGACGAGATACTCTACGGCAAGGGACTTGCGGCAGAGGGCAAGGCGGAGGGTAATTATACCGAGGTCACCGATACTCGCTTTACTTCCGTCAGCGCAATGAAGAGGCATCTTGAGGATATCTACACGGCGGAATACTGCGAGATAATCGAGAACAGTATGCTCTCGGGCTCAACCGACGAGTACGGTGTTTCTTATGCCAGATACATAGACATTGACGGCGTTATGTACGTTCACAACAACGCAAAGGTGTATCTGACGAGCATGAGAAGATACGATTTTGACTCTATCAAGGTCAAAAGCTCAAGTGAAAAGCGCATAATATTCACGATAGATACTTATACCGCAGACGAGGCGGGGAATTATTCCGACACCGCCTCGAAAATAGAGATAAAGCTCCTCTACGATACGGCGTACGAGGGCTGGAGACTCGACACTCCGACTTATTGACGGAGAAAAGAATTCTAATAAAATTCGGAGGATAAGGATATGGCAGTCAAGAAAACTGCAAAGGCAACCGACAACGTTGCAAACGACGCCGCAAAAGAGAAGCTCGAAGCTCTCAAAACGGCAATGAAGCAGATAGAAAAGACGTATGGCGCAGGCTCTATTATGAAGCTCGGCGACAATGCGAAGATGGAAGTAAACGCAGTATCCACAGGCTCTATTGCCCTTGACAGAGCGCTTGGCGTCGGTGGTATCCCGCGCGGAAGAATAACCGAGATATACGGCCCCGAGTCCTCGGGTAAGACCACGGTTGCACTTCACGTTATCGCAGAGGTGCAAAAGCTCGGCGGCGTTGCGGCGTTCATCGACGCGGAGCACGCGCTCGATCCCGCCTACGCGAAAAAGCTCGGTGTAGATATCGACGAGCTTCTCGTTTCACAGCCCGACTACGGTGAGCAGGCTCTCGAGATAGCGAGCGCACTCGTCAACAGCGGTGCAGTCGAGATAATCGTTATCGACTCGGTTGCGGCTCTCGTACCCAAGCAGGAAATAGACGGTGCGATGACGCAGGCAAACGTCGGTCTGCACGCTCGCCTTATGTCAAAGGCAATGAGAACTCTCTCGGGTGCTATCTCAAAGTCAAATACCATCGTTATATTCATAAATCAGCTTCGTGAAAAGGTGGGTGTCCTTTACGGCAACCCCGAGGTGACGACGGGCGGTAAGGCGCTTAAGTTCTACGCTTCCGTCAGAATAGACGTTCGTAAGGCGGATACTCTCAAAAAGGGAAGCGAGATCTACGGAAATCACGTCAAGTGTAAGGTAGTAAAGAACAAGGTCGCTCCCCCCTTCAAGACGGCAGAGTTTGATATTCTCTACGGTGTTGGAATCTCCAAGGCGTCCGAGATCGTAAATATGGCTGTCGCTTTTGATATAATCAAAAAGAGCGGTGCTTGGTTCTCCTACAACGGTGAGCGTCTGGCACAGGGTAAGGAAAACGCGATGGCGGCAATAGAGGCAGATCCTACGCTCTTTGCGGAAATAGAGGCGAAGGTGCGCGCAATGGCGGCAGAAACTCCCGCAGACGAGGAGATAGGCGCTAGCGACGACGAGGACTTCGACATCCGCGAGTTCGACCTTGACGAAGAATAATTTTGCAGAGATAGAAATAGATAAAGAGATAAAGAGGGGGAAACCTTTTTAAAAAAAGTTTTCCCCCTTGCCCCCTTCCCAAAACTTTTATGAAAAAGTTTTTGGCGGGGGACGTACGGCTTTGTGCTCGTAGGGCGGGGGCTTGCTCCCGCCACAAAAAACATTCCACACTAAACAAAGAGATAACCCCGACAGATTTTTCTGTCGGGGCTATTCTTTATTTCCATCGATCAATCAAAAAGTCATTTTCTTTGGTTTCTTTAACTGTATACTGTTTTTGACATACAGAGCAGTAAAATTCTATATGAGTAAATTTCATATTACCTTTTACAGTTATATCAGCCACTTCAAAATCATAGTTTTTTGCTTCTTCAGAATCAGAATGTATTATCTGTGATACTTTCTTACGAATCAGTTTTTCTCCACAGTAAGGACAATAATGTTTTTTTAAATATACGAAAAATGGATTTTCACATTTAAAACTATATCCTTTTATTTTCATAATTTCCTCATTTCGTTTTGTCGCCGGTTTCGCCTTTGTATTACAAAGGCACAGGGCTATGCCCATGCCCCTTATTCTTCTGTCTTCAAATGCTTGTAGTACCAACGCATTGGGTTTTCGTAAATGTATTTCGTAATCTCCTTGTAATCCTTTCGTCCTCTGATAACGTGATCGTAAAATCCTCGTTGCCATATATTCTCGCCGTATTCTTTATTGCAAAATCTCTTTGTACGCCGATACAAAATGCGACACGAATGACGTTTGCTTTGTAGGGGTCGACGTCCCCGGCGACCCGTCCTCATGAACAAACAATATAAGATGGATATGGTTTGGCATAATAACGTATTGATCTACGGTTAAATTTTCATAAA
>JAZQXE010000123.1:0-16031 GCA_045632705.1 Eubacteriales bacterium
TATAGCGGCACTGTCCTCTTATTCCTGCGCGGAGCTGTATGGGCTCTGTGTCGTTGAGTCCTCCGTACAGGATATGAAGAACAACTACACGCGCTTTATCTGTATTTCGCGCGAAAATATGATCCTGCCGGGCGCGGACAAGACGAGTATCGTACTCAAGACCGCACATACGCCGGGTGCTCTCTATCATACCCTCGCAAAGATAAACGCCCGCGGGGTAAACCTCATCAAGATAGAGTCGCGTCCGATTCCCGAGCGTGATTTTGAGTTTACTTTCTACTTTGACATTGAGGCGAGCATCTACTCTGAGGCGCTGACGGAGCTTCTCTGTGAGCTCCAAGCAACGAGCGAGGATTTCAGATATCTCGGCTCGTACACGGAGCTTGTGTAAATTTTTAAAATAAAAGGTAAAAGCTATGAAAAAAAGATGCGGACTGCTTGGGCGCAGCCTTCGCCATTCTTACTCTCCTCTCATCCACTCACGGCTCGGAGATTATGAATATTCCTTCTTTGAGCGTGAGCCGGAGCAGCTCTCGGAGTTTATCCTCTCAAAAGAGTACGACGCGATAAACGTCACTATCCCCTATAAGACGGAGGTCGTAGAATTTCTCGATTCTCTCTCCCCCGAGGCTGAAGCTACGGGAGCGGTAAATACGATAAAGAAAGAGGCGGGGGGTGAGCTTGTCGGATATAACACCGACTGCTACGGTGCTGAATATATGCTTCGGCACGCGGGCATTGACGTTGTGGGTAAAAAGGCGCTTATCCTCGGCAGCGGCGGCTCCTCGCGCACTTTAAACTACGTTCTCGGCAAGATGGGAGCGTCAGAGATAGTCGTTATCTCACGTACGGGCGAGAACAATTACGAGAATATTTCGCGTCACAACGACTCCGAGATAATAGTAAACACTACCCCCGTCGGTATGTATCCGAGAAATCTCGGGAGGCTGTTGTCACTTGACGGCTTTGAACGTCTATCGGGTGTTGCAGATATTATATTCAATCCCAAAACGACCCCCCTGCTCTACGAGGCAACGCTCAGAGGGATAAAGACGGGCGTGGGACTCGATATGCTCGTTGCGCAGGCAAAGGCGGCAAGCGAGATATTTACTTCTGCGAGTATTTCCGATGCGGTCATCCCCGATATCGTAAAAGAAATAAGATACGAAACGGAAAATCTTATCCTTGAGGGTATGGCGGGATGCGGAAAAAGCACCGTCGGCAAGACGGTGGCACAGATGCTCGGACGTGAGTTTATCGACACGGACGAGCTGATAACTGAGGAAGCGAAAATGAGTATCCCCGAGATATTCGCCCGCTTTGGCGAGGAGCATTTTCGTCAGCTTGAGCATCGCGCGGTGTGTCGTGCATGCGCGCGCAGCGGATGTGTGATCGCACTTGGCGGCGGTGCTCCGACAAGGGAGATAAACCGCCTGCCGATAAAGCAAAACGGACGCGTAGTCTTCCTCAGTAGATCGATATCCGAGCTTTCACGCGACGGACGCCCACTCTCTATCGGTGCGGATCTATACAAAATGTACGAGGAGCGCAGACCGAGCTACGACGCTCTGTGTGACTTTAAAGTAGAAGTTCAAAAGCATCCGAGCATCACCGCAAAGCTTGTTATCGAGGAATTTAAAAAGGAGATATTCAAATGAACGTACTCGTTATAAACGGCCCTAATATCAATATGCTCGGCATACGCGAGCCTGAAATTTACGGAAAGGCGACCTATCGCGATCTCGTTTCTCTGGTAAAGGAAAAAGGCGAGAGCATCGGCGTTGACGTTGACTTTTATCAGTCTAACTGCGAGGGGGATATCGTCACGGCAATACAGAACGCCTATAATATCTTCGACGCGATAATAATAAACCCCGCCGCGTACACTCATACGAGTATAGCCATCCTCGACGCGCTCAAGAGCGTCGGTCTGCCCGCCGTCGAGGTGCATATATCAAAGGTGGACGAGCGTGAGCCGTTCAGACAGATATCTTACGTCGGTATGTATTGCGAGCATACGATAACGGGCAAAGGAATTGACGGCTACGTTGACGCCCTCGAGTACCTGGTGAAAAAATATATGCTCTGATAAAGAACGTCCGAAAAAAAGAAAACCGGCAAAGCGATCTTGCGCTTTGCCGGTTTTTTATTAGATCATCAGTGGGAGTCGTCGGGGTTGACGATCTGGTCGAGTGTGACCTTTTCAGCGTCCGAGAGCAGCTTTGTCAGCTGTGTGGTGGGTATATAGAACTCACCCTCACCGTTTACCGTATAGTAGGTCTGCACGCCGACTGAATAGAAGCAATAGTCGTACACCATACCCGATTCAAGAGTTATGGTGAGTCTTGCCGTCATCTTCGTCGGGTCTGACTCGAGCGCCGCGCGCTCATCCTCCGTCAGTGACGTATATCCGCCCTTTTGGAGTCTTAAAATAACTTGATAGAGCTTTTTAAAGTTAGTCTCCATCGGCTTGTGTCCGTTATCCTCGGTGATGACGAAAGGCGTATCTGCCGAGCCGTCACCGTTGGTGTCCTCTCCACCCGTGATAGCGAAGTTGACGTTTATCTTGTTAGAGTTTATCTTGATAGAGGAAACGTTCATTATATTGAGATTGTAGAGGTTGTTCGATACCCAGAGATTGAGATCGTACTCAAGAAACGCACAGTCGTAGTAGGGGACCTTTACTATTATATCGTAAAGAACCGAATAAGCGTATCTGAAGTTAAGACCGCTCTCCTCGTCCTTGTGCATCACGCTGTAATAAACGAGATTGGCAACGGGAATAGACTGCGTCTTTCCGTTTTCGTCCGTGTAGGTCGATCTGTTGATAACGTAGAGGGTATAATCACAGTCGAGCACTCCGTAGTCCTTCAGCTCCTCGTCGGTCGGATCGAGCACTACCGTCTCCGAGCCCTCGTAAGCGATAAAGAGCTGGAGAGTTGAATCAAGATATCCCGAGGGAACGTACACGCCGTTTCCGGGGAAGTCCATCATAAACGTCTGATTCTTGTTGTGGGCGGGACGGTTCTTATCGTCAAGGTAATGGAACTGAACGATAGGATCTATCTTTTCAACCGGTTTTTTGTCTTCTCCCTTATCCTCGCTTGTGTCTGTCGAGGTATCGGTCGAGGTATCAGTCTGAGCCGTTGTGCCGTTGACAGAGGAGGTCGTTTCGTCCTTCTTGTCCTCGTCCTCCGTCTCTACGTCCTGGAAATAGTACGAGCCCTTGTAGATGCGTAAGTCGTCTATCATAAAGTAGGTGGTAAGAGAGGTCGGGAAGATGATCGTAGGCGTTACGAAGGATTCAATTGCCGCGAGCACCGTCGTCTCGAGCGTTGAGTCGAGCACGTAGACGGTGTTTCTGCCCTCGTATCTGACGTAGTAGCCGCCGATAGAAGGAGTAACGGTACCTATATAGACCTTGTGTACCTTATCCTCCTTGGTCGTGAGCAGGTAATACGCGGGATTGGAAGCCTCGTCAAGTCCGTAGTCGGAGAGCTTGTCGGGGTTTTCGTTTGCTACCTTCGCCTCGGAGAGCGTGTATCCGCAGTCGATAACGAGCTGCGAGAAGAGCTCAAGGTCGTAGGCGGTCGCCTCGCATCCCTCGATAACGAAAGCGTTCCCCTCGCCTCTCACGAAGCGGTAAGTTCCGTGGGTGTTATGAACCTCAATGCTCTTGATATTCGCACGTTCGACCTGCTCAAAGAGCATTACGCGGTTGTTTGCGCCCTCGACCTCACCGTCGTCAAGCTGCAGCGAGTCGGATATGACGGGCGCAATATAGTCGATGAGGGGTTTGAGCACTATGAAATAGGTCAGCAGCATCACCACGCAGGCGATCGCGAGGATGATGGCCGTCGTTTTTTGTTTCTTCGTCATTTATATTTTCTCCGTACACAAATTACAGTACCCGTAATTGCAAATGCAAGCGCGGGAACGACTATGAGTAGAACCGTCCAGGTGTTAGCGTCGGACGTCGTCATATCCTCAATATCGTAGTTTGCATATTCCTTGAAGTCGATTCCCGAGGGGACGGTCTCACGTCCGAACTGCTTGAGTGCGGCGTAGACGGTATCTCTGTTGGCGTAGACGTTCGAGGTTATCCACTGCGGGTCGTTAAAGCAAAGAGTATTTGCACAAAGAACGTAGGAGTTGAAGTACTCGTTGTCAACTATTCTTATCTGACGGGAAATGGTCATAAGGAACTTGCCTCCCCACGCAGTACCCTCGCCCTCGCCGGTCTTATTAAAGGACAAGGCACCTTCGCCCGTTACGAATACGGGAGAGATATCGCGCGAGTCACCCGAGGAGGAGTTGGAGTATGCGCCGTTGGGAAGTCCCAGACCGTTGGTCTTCTGATCGTCCGTGTCACGAGACTCGGAGAAGGTCGGTGCGATAGAGATAGTTCCCGCATCGTCGAAGATGGTCTTGGGGCGGGTACCGATGCTCGCGATCTCGTCAATGAGGTTTGATGCGAGCGTGTCGTCGGTGCAGTACTCGGCAACGATAGCGTTACCGTCGATGCTGACCGCCTGCGTTGAATCCTTGATTATATTATCGTCAAACACGACACCCCACTCGTAGAGGTACTGCTTGAGATTCTTGAGCTCATTTGTTTCATACGGATCGAGGAAGCACATAAGCGAGCCGTAGTCTTGCGAGAGGAACTTGTCTATCTTTTCAAGCTCGCTTACCTTGTTGCCCGTCTCATCTCCCGCCTCAAAGTCGTACTTGGGGCCGTTGATGATGATAAGACGTGCATCGGGGTCTATCTCCTGCGTCATAAGGTCAAGATCGCGCAGCTCGTAGCCTGCGTTTGATACGATCTCAAGCAGATCCAGCGAGAGAGCCTCGCCGTGAGTCGTCGTGCAGTAAGCGATGGGCAGGTCAGCCGCAGTAACGCCGAGTATGGCGGATGCGAACTTTTCCTCTGCCTGAAGTCCCCAGACGGTCTCACCGTCGCTGTCAACGACATAGAACGCCTTTGCGCTGAGCTTTCTCCATTCCTCGCCACATTCAACGATGACGTTTGACTGATAGACGGGGTCGGAGGAGTTGAGCTTGTATTTTGCTACTTTAAGAGGCTCGTTTACCGAGTTTACGTACTCGACCGTGAGCCAGGGGAAGTATTCTGCGAGGTTTTCTGCCGTTACCATAACGTCGTGCAGCTGGGAGCTTGCCTCAATATAGTCGCGGTCGTGGCAGAAGATGATCTTAACGTCACTTGTAACGTCGCTGAGCACGTGCTTTACCTCGTCGGTGAGCGTGTAGGTGAGTTTGCTTGTCATATCGGTGTAAAAACCGTATTTCGTAGTGAGCGAGGTGAATATGGCGTTAAGTATGATTATCGCCGCTATGAGAATGACGGAGACCGCCGTTGCGGTGCTTCCGTATTTGAGATTTCTTGAATCGTGTTTCATATTACTGCCGCCTCCTTAAGACTTCCAGCGTCTCTGTTCGTACACTCTGATAGTGAGGTAGCAGAACACAAAGCAAATTGATACGTAGTAGAGTACTGCAACGTAGTCGAACATTCCCTGCGTAAACGCACCGTAGCGGGAGTAGATGGATACCCAGCTGAGAACGAAACGTATAGCGTAGGAGTCGATAGCGCTGTTGATAAAGCTGATAACGAGCAGAACGAGAAGAACTGCCGTCGTCGATACTGCCGCTGCGAGCTGATTTTCGGTAAGAGAGGACATAAACACGCCAATGGCGATGAACGCCGCACCGACGAGGAATATCGCTATGTAGTTACCGACGATGATACCCGTCTCAGGCTCTGCAAAGACGTAGAGAGGGATCATATTCAGCACCGTTATGAGCAGTGCCGATGCGTAAAGAGTGAGTGCCGCAAAGAATTTAGCAAATACCATTGAGGTTATGCTGACGGGGGCAGTGAGCAGAAGCTGCTCGGTGCGCATCTTCTTTTCCTCGGAAAAGAGCTTCATCGTGAGTAGCGGCGCTATAAGAACGAGAACGAACAAAAGTCCCGTAAAGTAGGTGGACACGTTAGTTGTCGGGGTGCTCGACTTTATCGTCGTGTAGGTGCAGAGAGCCGCCGAGATAGCGGTGAATACTGCGTAGAATACAAATCCGATAGGAGTCGTAAAGTAAGAGCGCAGCTCTTTTTTATATATAGCTATCATCTTAGTCGTTCTCCTTTCCCTTGGTTATTTTTGAGTTTGTGACCTTCTTGTCGATGAGGTTTATGAAGATGTCTTCCAGGTTGCTTCCGACACCTTCAAGTCCTATCAGCGGCCAGCCTTTTTCAGCGAGTGAGAAGAAGAGGCTCTTTCTCATATCGACGCCTGCCGCACATTCTATATTGTAGGAGTAAGCGTCACCGTCACGCTCCGTCGTTACCTCGGCGTAGAGGATACCCGCTTTTGAACGGAGAAGTGCTAGCACCTCACGCTGCGGGCCGCATATCTTTGCCGTAAAGCGTCTGTTTTCGCTGACCGCGCGAGAGATCTCCTCGGTCTTCTGGTCTGCGATGATCTTACCCTTGTTTATGACGATTATTCTGTCACAAACTGCCTGTACCTCGGGCAGAATGTGAGTCGATAGGATGACCGTATGGTTCCTTCCGAGCATTCTGATGAGGTTTCTGACCTCGATTATCTGCTTTGGGTCAAGTCCGACCGTCGGCTCGTCAAAGATGATGACCTCGGGGTCTCCCACGAGTGCCTGCGCGATACCGACACGCTGACGGTAACCTTTTGATAGGTTCTTGATAACGCGTGAGCGTACGTCCTTGATCTTTACTACCTCACAGATCTCCGCGAGGTGCTTTTTACGGTTGAGCTTACAGCCCTTTAGCTCGTATACGAAGTTGAGATACTCGTCAACCGTCATATCGAGATAGAGCGGAGGCTGCTCGGGAAGATATCCTACCATCTTCTTCGCTTCAAGCGGGTGCTCGAGTACGTCTACGCCGTTTATCTCCGCAACGCCCGAGTTTGAGGAAAGATATCCCGTAATGATGTTCATCGTCGTGCTTTTACCCGCGCCGTTGGGGCCGAGAAAGCCGACGATCTCTCCCTTGTTTATCGTAAAGCCGATATCGTCAAGCGCGTAATTTGCGCCGTATCTCTTTACAAGATGCTCGATCTTTATCATATCTGTCTCCCTTTTTTATCCGTTTTATCGGATATTGGTATTTTTATACTCTTTTTGAGGGTGGGCGCTACTCGTCGTCCGACTTGCCCTCCGAGAGCCGCGTAAAAAGTCGCTTTTCGACATTTTAGCACGCCTCTGTTTGCCCCGTATGAATAATTGGTGTCTATTTTGTGAACGCCCTTACTCTCCGTCAGCTCCGTCCTCCGACGGCTCTGCCGGCGTGTAAACGGCTACGCCGTCCTTGAAGGTGCCGGTGTAGTCTCTGCCGCTTGCCCAGGTGTACTTACCCTCGCCGTTTATCGTTCCGTCCTTGAAGTAACCCTCGTAGACGTCTCCGCAGGCGTAGCGGTAAACGCCGTATCCGTCGGCTTTTCCGTCTTTGAAGTTGCCCTCGTACACGTCACCCGAGGAGAAGGTGTATTTTCCCTGCCCCTGACGCGTGCCGTCGATAAAGTTGCCCTCGTAGACTGAGCCGTCCCAGAGTGTGAGCTTGCCCACGCCGTTTGGCTTGTCGTTTTCATAGCCCCCCTCGTAGACGTTTCCGCCGTAGTAGGAGTACTTGCCCTGCCCCACTTTTTTGCCGTTTTTGATCTCACCCTCGTAGACGTCACCCGTCTGATAGAAGGTAAAAGTGCCGCGGCCGTTTATTTCGTCGTTTTTGAAATCCCCCTCGTAAACGTCACCGTTTGAGAAGGTCATTTTTCCTTTTCCGTGACGGATGAACTCGTCAAGCTCACCCTCGTATACCGCACCGTCTGCGTAAACTATCCTGCCCTCGCTCAGTTCTCCTTTTACTCCGCGGGAGGTCGATATGCTTCCGCTTGACGCAACGCCCCCTTTGATAAAGCCGACGTAGCTTATCCGTATCTGCTCGCCTGCCTCGGTCGTTACCGTCCTTGCCTTGACCGTAAAGCCGAAGACTGCGCAGAGAAGCACGTATATCAGAGCTACCGCGACCGCCGCCATCAAAACGATGGTGAGAAGCCGACGCGCGAGCGTCGTGCGGTGCTTTAGACCTGCCCGCTTCTTGCGGGGCATTCTGAAGGTCTGGTTATCCATATTCTCTCCTTTGAGTGTGGGATTTTTTTCGCTTTGAGAGCTTAAAATGCCGAAAACGAGCTAAGAAGCCGGTCAAACGACTGCATTATCCACGGGCCGAATATCAAAAAGAGATACGCGATGACGCTCGTCGCCAAAATTCCGACGATGAGAGCTATCGGGCCGTTTCCGCGCACGCGGTAACGCTTTTGCGCCGTTGCTTGTGCCTCTTGGGGCACAAAATACCGCTGGGCTCCGCCTTCACCCGCGTCTTTTGCCACTTGGACGGTGCGGCGAAGCACCGAGCCATCGCGAAGGGAGTTATGCAGGAGTTTTTTCTCTGCGTATCCCGCCTCTGCAAGCGTCAGTGCGCTCTCCTCCGAGTCTGCGCCCTCGCGGCAGAGCCGCTCTACGAATCCACCAAGGTAGTAGTTATTGTAAAAAGATATGAAAAACGCCAACACGACGCCTATCCAGACGAATACCGTCACTATCTGAAGCTGCGACGGACTAAACGGCAGTTTGTCGTATACGACACCGTCGTAGAGCGACCACAGCTGATCAAAGCTATCAAACATTTTTCTACCTCAAAACAAATGGCAAAAAATGCCAATCACTTGTTTATTTCTATCTTTTCTTTACCGCCCATGTAAGAACGAAGCGCTACGGGGATGTTGATCGAGCCGTCAGCGTTCATGTTGTTCTCAAGGAATGCGATAAGCATACGAGGAGGCGCAACTACGGTGTTGTTGAGCGTGTGAGCAAAGTACTTGCCTCCCTCACCGTTTACGCGGATACGCAGACGTCTTGCCTGTGCGTCTCCGAGGTTGGAGCAAGATCCGACCTCAAAGTACTTCTTTTGTCTTGGCGACCACGCCTCAACGTCAACGCTCTTTACCTTCAAATCAGCCAGGTCCCCCGAGCAACATTCAAGGGTACGAACGGGTATGTCAAGTGTTCTGAAAAGGTCAACCGTATTCTGCCAGAGCTTGTCAAACCACATAGGCGAATCCTCGGGCTTGCAGATGACTATCATTTCCTGCTTTTCGAACTGATGTATGCGATATACGCCTCTTTCCTCTATTCCGTGCGCTCCTTTTTCCTTTCTGAAGCAGGGAGAATAGCTTGTGAGAGTGTAAGGAAGCTTCTCTTCCTCGTTTATCGTGTCGATGTATCTACCTATCATAGAGTGCTCACTCGTTCCGATAAGGTAAAGATCCTCGCCCTCTATCTTGTACATCATTGCGCTCATTTCGTCAAAGGACATAACGCCGGTAACGACCTCGCTTCTTATCATAAAGGGAGGAACGCAGTAGGTAAATCCTCTGTCTATCATAAAGTCGCGAGCATAAGAGATGATAGCGGAATGAAGGCGCGCAATATCGCCCGTCAGATAGTAGAATCCGTTTCCTGCTACCTTTCTCGCGCTGTCAAGGTCAATACCGTCGAGCGCTTCCATAATTTCGGTGTGGTAAGGAATATCAAAGTCGGGAACGAGCGGCTCGCCGTACTTCTGTACCTCAACGTTTTCCGAGTCGTCCTTTCCTATCGGGACGGAAGGATCAATGATGTTGGGTATGACCATCATACGTTTCTTGATCTCTTCTGCAAGCTCCGTCTCTCTCGCTTCAAGAGCGGAAAGGTTAGCGGTAGCCTCCTGCACCTGTGCCTTTACTGCTTCCGCCTCGTCCTTCTTTCCCTGCCCCATGAGAGCGCCGATCTGCTTTGAGAGCTTGTTTCTCGTTGCTCTTACCGCGTTTGCCTCGGTCTGTACCGCTCTTGACTCGCGGTCAAGCTCAATTACCTCGTCAACGAGGACGAGTTTTCTGTCCTGGAACTTGTTTCTGATGTTTTGCTTTACTATCTCGGGATTTTCTTTAAGGAATTTAATATCTATCATTGTTTTGCTCCTGCTTTCAGCCTGTATTTTGCTTTTTAGTTGATTTTTGTTGTTAAACACACTATTGTTTCACGTGAAACATTCGCGCGCTTCCCTTTTCAGATCTCGATGTTCTTTCCGATTATCTTTTTGAGGAGAAGATCGAGGTCTTCGTTGTCTTCAAAGTATATCTTGACGTGCTTGTCCTTTCCGTCTGCCTTTATCTTGACTTTTCTGCCAAGCTCGTCCATGCTCTTTGCTTCAAGTGCCTTGACGTAATCTATCGCGTCTTTTGCGTCGTCTTTTTCAATTTCCTCGTCAATTTCCTTGGAATTGAGCTTTTTGACGGCGTTTTCGACGGCACGAACGCTCAATCCGTCGCTTTCTATCTTTCTCGCGAGGAATATTACGTCTGCCTCGTCGTGAAGTCCGAGCAGCGCTCTTGCGTGACCTGCGGTCAGCTTTGAATCTCTGAGCATCGCGAGCACCTCGTCGGGCAGCTCAAGCAGTCTCATCGCGTTTGCAATAGCGGAACGGCTCTTGCCTATCTTCTCTGCCAGCTTTTCCTGCGTCATCTTGTAGTTTTCCGCAAGATCTCTGTATGCGAGTGCTTCCTCAAGAGGATTGAGGTTTTCTCTCTGCACGTTTTCTATCAGCGCCATCTGCGCCGTCGTTTCGTCGTCTGCTTCGGTGACAAGTACCGGTACTTCCGTCAAACCCGCCATTTTAGCGGCTCTGAATCTTCTTTCACCCGCTATTATCTGATAATATCCGCTTCCAACGTCACGAACGAGTATCGGTTGTAGTATTCCGTGTGCTTTTATAGAATTTGCGAGCTGCACGAGCGCTTCGTTTTCAAACGACTTTCTCGGCTGGTCTGCTCTTGCTTCTATCTGCGAAACTCTGACCGTGGTGACCGAATTCTGTGTTTCTACGGAATTGTCGAGGAATATACTGTCTATTCCGCGACCGAGTCCTGATGGTTTTTTAGCCATTTTACGCAGTTTCCTTCCTTTTTATTATATATACGTTCTTTACATCCTTGCTACGAGCTCTTTTGCTACGTCGAGATATTCAAGCGAGCCCTTGCAGTGCTTGTCGTGATAATACACGGGAACGCCGAACGATGGCGCTTCCGAGAGCTTTACGTTTCTTGATATCGTTGTCTTAAACAGCTTGTCCTTGTAGTACTTCTTCAGCTCATGTACGACTTGTGCTGTAAGTATGAGCCTTCCGTTGTACATCGTAAGGAGTATACCGCCTATCTCGATATCGGGATTGTATAGTTGTTTGATCTTTCTGATCGTTATCATGAGCTGACTCAGACCTTCAAGCGCGTAATATTCGCATTGCATCGGAATTATTACGCCTTGTGCCGCAGAGAGTGCGTTTACCGTCAACATACCGAGAGACGGAGGACAGTCGATAAATACGTAATCGTACTCCCCTTCTACCTCTTTTAGTGCGTCGCGGAGACGAAATTCCCTGTTTTCGAGTGAATATAGATCAAATTCAGCACCTGCAAGCGAAATCGTAGACGGAATGAGCCATAAATTTTCAAATTCCGTCTTTATCGTAGCCGCCTCAGCGTTACATCTGCCGATGAGCAGATCGTAAGTCGAGAAATTAACGCTTTTCTTGTTGATGCCGAATCCCGAAGTGGTGTTTCCCTGCGGGTCGAGGTCTATCATAAGCACTTTTTTGCCGATAATACCGACGCTTGCCGCAATGTTAACTGCACTCGTCGTCTTTCCGACGCCTCCCTTTTGGTTGGCGAACGCAATTATGCTTGCCATAGAAGACACTCCCCCTTTTACTTTAATATCTATCATTATACTACCTTATAGGCGCAAAGTCAACCAAAACGTATTATTTTTATCAAAATATGCAGGATTATTAGTTCCGGGGCTTTTGAGTGAAAGAAGTTTTTATTTTTTTGCGCTTTTGAAATAAATATCGTGTTTGCAGGAATATTTTTACAATAGTTGTCGTATAATATTTTGAGGCAAAGCGAGCGTTTTCCGTCTCTTTTACGCGTCGTACGAGCCTGCGAGAAGACAAGGAGAGATGACGCTTCTATTGAGAGGCGGCAGAGAAAAACGCCGAGAAAAAGACGCAAAATAACGCCTTTTTTCACTCGTAAACGACGCTTTTTTCGCATAGCGTTTTGTTTCACGTGAAACAAAAAACGAGCAATTTCACAATTGTGGAAAACACACGAATATTCCACAAACGCCACAGAGAATGGCAAAGTATGTGCAAACGGTATATAATAGGGAAGTGCGCTTGTGCAAAAATTATATAAAAATGGGATTGAAAGATAAAAAAAGTCTGTGATAAAATAAACAGCACGCAAAAAGTCGGCATTTGCCGACTGTGAAAATTCATACACAGGAGAATTGCTATGCAACCCAAAGGACTTGTCTTGCGCAGGGTTGCCTTGTGTCTGATGTTTATCTGCTCCATCGTCGCTATCGTCTTTTTGGCAGGCGAGGGAAGCACCGATATCCATTCCGACACCGTTGACGCCTCCGCCTCTCAAAAAGACGCTCTCGAGCTTGAACTCGAAAAGAACGTACAGATCGAGGAGGGACGCGACGATAAAATAGCTCTTTTCGTCAATTACGTTGCACTTTCGGGCGTCAGCACGGAGCTGCGCGGGGAAGAGGTCTACGTCCCCGTCCGCTTCTTTTGCGAATCTATGCTCGATTGCCGTGTAGTCTACTCGTCAAAGAAAAAGACTCTCACGGTCAGCACGGACGGTTTGAGCTTTGAGGCAGTCTGCGGCAACAATTACGTTGTTGCAAACGGAAGATACCTGTACGTCGAGGAAGGCGTATCCCTCCACGACGACGGTCAGATCTGGCTTCCCGTATCCATTCTCTCAAAGATCTTTGGATACGAATACTCCCTTGATATCGCTTCAAGATCGCTCTTTCTCTCACCAACAGGGAAATTTATCGTGAGCGGTGACAAATATTATAACAAGACCGACCTCTATTGGCTTTCCCGCATTATCAGCGCAGAATCAAGAGGTGAGCCGCTCATCGGACAGATAGCGGTCGGCTCGGTCGTGCTTAACCGAGTAGATTCTAAAAAATTCCCAAATACTATCTACAAGGTCATCTTCGACGGCTCGCAGTTTTCGCCTGCGGTCAGCGGCAGCGTATATAAAACTCCGCACGCAAAAAGCGTTATAGCCGCAAAGATCGTGCTCGAAGGCTACCGCATATCCGATAACATCCTTTTCTTCCACTCGATAAAAACTCCATCTAAATATGCGGGTTTCGTTAATACCGAGTACGAAATGGTCGTCGGCCGTCAGTTCTTCTATACCGTCTATAAGAAGTAAAATAATAGACGGCATGATCCTTCTGAATTTAAATGCAAAAAAAGGAGCTTTCGATAAGAAAGCTCCTTTTTGCGTTGCTTTTTTATTAATTTTAGTCTCAGCCGCTGATCTGGATGTTATCAGCGCGTTTGATCTCGCGTGTAATTCTCGTATGGATCGTTTCCGTACCGTGGTCCTCGGTCTTGAGGGTGTTTTCGTCGACGAGGGTGTAGGTATAAACAAGGTCAAAGTTCATCATCGTGAGAGTGAGCTGATCGCCCTCTATTTTGTATGTGCCCTTGATAGCCTTGGTAGCGACGTATTCCTCGCTCATCTGATAGAGGTAGAAGGTGCTTCCGTCAGCTTCAAAGGAGTAAGCCTCGAGGGTGCCTTCGGCCGTCGTGTCGGGCAGGAGCCAATTTCCGACGATTCCGCTTGCCGCAGCGCCTCCGTTGGAGCTTGTACCGCAAGCGCAGGAGAGCAGGGTAAGGGCGCAAAGTATGAATGCAAATATTACTTTAGTGGTCTTTTTCATATTTATCCTCCAAAGATGCTCGGCAGAGCATTTTTTCTTATTATACACTATGAAAAGAGAAAGGTCAAGCACTTACAGAGACAGAATTATCTATGTCGGGGTTATTTTGCGAGTTTTTTATAGAGATCGTGAGAAAGGCGCATAAGCGCGGGTTCGAGAGCAGTGCCGTGGCGTGCTTCTTCTATGACGTTGACGGAGCTTTCGATGGTCTCTTTGACAAAGACGGCGGCGTACTTTGACGCTTCAAAGAAAGGCATACCGTCAAGCATAAGACCGAGAAGGACTGAAGCAAAAAGCTCACCCGTGCCGGGGTAAGAGCAGCCAACCTGTTCGTTTACGTGTGCGGAGTAGTTGCCCGACTCATCGCGCGATAGATTCATCACGAAGAGCTTGCCGTCCTCGGCGTAGTGTATGCCGGTAATGACGAGGGTGGGGCAGAGGGGCGCGAGCTTCTCGGCAAGCGTACGTGCGAGGCTTTCCGCCTCGGAGCGAGATGAGAGAAGCTCGGGGTAGGGGGTATCCGAGAGAATACACGCCTCGGTGAGATTTGGGGTTATCAGGTGGGCGCGAGAGCAGAGTGAGATCATCACCTCGCGCAAGTCCGGCGTGCAGGTTGAATAATATTCGCCGTCGTCGCCGAGTACGGGATCGACGAGCACGAGGGTATCCTCGGACTTGAAAGCGTCAATGACCTCGGCAATGATCCCGCCTTGCTCGGCGTTCAAAACGAAGCCCGAATAGACGGAATCAAAGCGCACCCCGAGCTTTTTCCAGTGGGAGTACATACCGACCATATCGCTTGACAGATCGCGAATGTGTATATCGGAGTAACCGCCCGTATGCGTGCTCATGAGAGCAGTTGGCAGAGCTACGGTCTGTATTCCGAGCGCGGAAAGCGTGGGAATGACGACGGAGAGCGCGCATCTGCCAAAGGAGGAGAGATCGTGTATAGCGAGCACGCGTCGCGGTGGGGTGGGTGCGACGTAATTTTTCGTTATGTTTGTCATATCGTTTCTCACAATCAGAAAAAAGAAGGTAGCGGCGGGTGTGCCGCCACCGTTTGAGATACGTCGATAACGTATTATATAGAGATTATATACCTGCCGCGGTGTATTTTCAAGTGGAAAAGCGCAACAAAAGCGAAAAAAAGAGAAAAAACGAAAAAACTTTTTAAAAAGGTATTGACAAACGCTCGGGTATCTGCTATAATTCTCGGGTATCCAAAGACAGCAGGTTTCGGTAAAAGCGAACAGCTTTCCTGCCGAGGAGGAATTTAATAATCAAATTCTTGACTATTACTATCCTTTTTCGGCGAGCTATGCTCATACGGAACAGGATTTATTTTTTTGCCGCCGGGGATACAGGCGGTACAGGTTAATTTCGGAGGTGAAACACAAAATGCCAAGCAATGCAATTCTTGAAAAAAAGCAGGGCATGGTTGAAGAGCTCGCAGGTAAACTCCAGAATGCAGTTTCCGGTGTTCTCGTAAACTATCAGGGAATCACCGTTGAAGATGACACAAAGATGCGTGCGGCACTTCGTGCGGCAGGCGTTGAGTACACGGTTATCAAGAACTCCATCACCGGCAGAGCTTGCGACAAGGTAGGCTACGGCGATATGAAGCAGTATCTTGAGGGTATGACCGCTCTTGCCATCAGCACGACTGATCCCATTGCACCCGCAAAGATTCTCAAGGAATACGCAGAAAAGGTTGAAAGCTTTGAGATCAAAGCAGGATTTATTGACGGCGGCGTAGTAGACGCAGCAGCAGTAAACGACCTTGCAAGCATTCCGTCAAAGGAAATTCTTATTGGACGACTTCTTGGAAGCATCCAGGGCCCCCTCTACGGTTTTGCCAGAGTACTTCAGGCAAAGATCGACAAGGACGGCGGCGTAGCAGACGAAGCTTCTGCTACCGAAACTACAGAAGCGTAAGTTAACGCGCGCAAAGAAAAAATCGTAATTTTTAGGAGGAAAACTAAAATGGCAACTGAAAAGACTACAGCAATTCTTGAAGAAATAAAGGCACTCACCATACTCGAGCTCAATGACCTCGTAAAGGCACTTGAGGAAGAGTTCGGCGTATCTGCAGCTCCCGTAGCAGTAGCAGGCGCAGCAGTAGCAGG
>JAZQXE010000124.1:0-32439 GCA_045632705.1 Eubacteriales bacterium
CGTCGATAGGAGCGTCGATGGGGTTGGGGAACTCAGCGGCAACGGTCACGTCAACGGGGAGCAGGAGCTTGACGCCGTTAGCCTCAGCCTTGGCCATCATTTCCTTGCAGTAGTCGATCTTGGACTCGTCGAGAAGAGACTTACCAACGTTGTAGCCCTTTGCAGCGAGGAAGGTGTAAGCCATACCGCCACCGATGATGAGGGTGTCTACCTTGGTGAGAAGGTTGTTGATAACGTTGAGCTTGTCGGAAACCTTTGCGCCGCCGAGAATAGCAACGAAAGGACGAGCGGGATCAGCGAGAGCCTTGCCCATGATGCCGATCTCTTTCTGAATGAGGTAACCGCAAACTGCAGGGAGGTAAGCTGCAACTCCTGCCGTAGTAGCATGTGCTCTGTGAGCGGTACCGAATGCGTCGTTTACGTAGACCTCAGCCATATCAGCGAGTTCCTTTGAGAAGTCGGGATCATTCTTTTCCTCGCGAGCGTCGAAACGAACGTTCTCGAGAAGCATAGCCTCGCCCTCACCGAGAGCAGTAGCCTTTGCCTTTGCATCCTCACCTGTAATGTCGGCTGCGAGAGCAACGTTCTGACCGAGAAGCTCAGAGAGCTTTGCAGCTACGGGAGCGAGAGAATACTTGGGATTTACCTGTCCCTTGGGCTTGCCCATGTGAGAGCAGAGGATGACCTTTGCACCCTTGGAGAGAAGGTACTTGATGGTGGGGAGAGCCTCGACGATTCTCTTGTCGGAGGTAATTACGCCGTCCTTGAGCGGAACGTTGAAATCGCAACGGACGAGAACTTTCTTGCCGCTGACTTCAATGTCTTCGATGGTTTTCTTGTTGTACATAACTTTCACCTCGTAAAATATATAAAATTTTATTAAAAAACGATGTGATATGCGGTGCGGACTCCGAATTTTATATAAAAACGGCAGACACTTCCACATTCATTTTTAGTCTATCACATTTTTATTAAAATATCAATATTATTCGTTAAATATCTGTCAAAAATTTCTTCCTTTTTTCTCGTGACTCAAACTTTGACGCCTTTTAGTAAAAACAGTTCACAAAAAAACAAAAGGTCACAAAAGAAAAAACGGGATGTGGATTGACAAAAAGAAAATGCTCGTATATAATGTAGTTAAAGGAAGTCAATGTTTAGAAAAGCGTATGGAAGGAGTTGAGTCCGATGGGTAACGAGCTTTCGGGTGAGATGCCCCGAGAGATACTTTTATGAAGGAGGGCTTTTCTATGACTTTAAAATATAAGCTTATTAAGCTTATTGCAGTTGCGTTGATGGCGGCGCTCGCTCTGTCGGGATGCGTCGGAGGCGCACAGACAAACGACACGGGTGATGCGGCGGACACTACCGACGCATCGGCAACGGGTGATATAACGACGACGGACAAGGAGGGCGGGGACGAGCTTTCGGGTGAGCTTTCCGACTCGGAGCGTCAGAGCTTGTATGCTTCTGCCGCGACCGCTTCGGAGGCGGGCAGATATCAGTACGCATACGGCGTATTTATGCGCCTTGCGATTGACGGATATTCCGATAGCGCAGAGCGCGCGGCGGACATCCGCTCAAAAGCAAACGCGACACCCGTTGAGTTTGTAAACAAAGGCGTATTTTCACAGCTTGCCGACGTTGACGTGCTCGGTGACGGCGGATATCTCTATATAGATACGGAGGGCACTCCGCAGTATATTTATGCGACGAAAAATACCGACGATAGCGTAAAGGTAAATACACTTACACCCGATCCTTCGATCAAGGGAATACGCTCGATACTTTATTCCGAGTGCTTTTACCAATCGGATATATGGGTGTGTCTGCTTCTCGGAGACGACGGCAAGATAAAGATGCTCTACGACGAGACCGGACTCGACGCGCGTCTGGCGGATAAGCCGTCGGAGAACGACGGAAAGGATGCTCAGTCGTATGCGGATCTGCTCGCGGGAGCACAGGAGCTGCGCGGAGCATTTTCCGATTTCATTCTTGCCGCAAAGGACGTAGTGAAGATATCATATACTGAGGAGGGGCCGTCGTTTGTGCTTCTCCATTCCGACGGAAGTGTGAGCGGATACGGGATAGGCAATACCGACGTTTCGGCGTGGAAGAATATAGTTGACGTGTACTATCACACCGCCTGCGATATCGTTGCGCTCAACTCGGAGTTTTCGTATTTCAAGACCAGCGAGGCGAGAGCCGCGTTGCAGGGTCTATTTCTGCTGCCCGCATCAAGCTCCGGCTCGGACGCTTTGTACGAGATAAACAGTACGGAAAAGGGTAAGATCACGATTCTGATTGACGGCAGTATCGTCGCGGCGGGCAATAGCATCGGCTCGATGGATACGGTGGCGTTTATCTATTCAAAGAAAAATCTCGGCTACGAGACGCAGGGAGGCACTTATATCATCTCCTCTGACGGACGCGTGAGCGAGGTCAGCTTTGGACTTTTCAAGGGCGAGGCGTGGCACGCGGCTCTGACCGAGGCGCTGACGCAGGTAAGCGTCAGAGTGAAATGACGCAGTTTGAACGAAAAATATGGGAGGCAAACGGACGACGAAGGTCCGTTTGCCTCCCTTTTTCTTTTTCGAAAGTAAATTTTCGCCAAATCAAAAACTGCTATTGACAAAAGGGCTGGGCGGGGGTAAAATAATACAGAGACAAAAAGTCTCACAAACAAAAAAGAAAGGGGAGAGTGCGGTGAGAGTTCGGGACAATGCACCCGCAGGCAAAGCGGGAGATCGCTCGCAGACGGCGGGGGACGTTTATATGTGCATAGACTTAAAGTCTTTTTTTGCCTCGGTCGAATGCGTTGAGCGCGGGCTTGATCCCATGACGACGAGACTCGTCGTTGCAGACGAGGAGCGCGGGCGCGGAACGATATGTCTTGCCGTTACTCCCGCGATGAAGGCGCTCGGAGTCAAGAACAGATGCCGCGTTTACGAGATACCGCAGCATATCGATTACATCAAAGCACCGCCGAGGATGCAGAAATACATAGATTACAGCGCCCGCATATACGGTCTTTATCTCGATCTTATATGTGCCGACGACATACACGTTTATTCTATCGACGAGGTGTTTATATACGCTTCTCCCTATATGAAGCTGTACGGAATGAGTGCGCGTGAGCTTGCCGCGCACCTGATGAAAAGGATACGGCGGGAGACGGGCATTTGCGCTACCTGCGGTATCGGCACGAATATGTACCTGTGCAAGATAGCGCTCGATATAGAGGCGAAGCACGCGCTTGACTTTATCGGGGAGCTTGACGAGGAAAGGTACAGGCGGACGCTGTGGGAGCACAGACCCCTGACGGATTTTTGGCGCGTGGGACGCGGTACGGTGGAGCGGCTTGCGCGTTACGGTATCTTTACGATGAAGGATATCGCGCACGCAGACGTCGAGCTTTTATACCGCGTATTCGGCATTGACGCGGAGCTGCTCATAGATCACGCGTGGGGGCGCGAGAGCACGCGTATGGAGGATATAAAGGGATACCGCACGAGGTCTCACAGCTTGAGCGCGGGGCAGGTGCTTATGCGCGATTACGATAAACGCGAGGGGCGGGTGATAGTGTCGGAGATGACGCAAAAGCTCACGCTCGATCTGCTCTCGCAGTCGCTCGTCTGCTCGTCCGTCGGTCTTTACGTCGGATACGCCGACGGCACGTCCTCCTCTGTTGGCAGACGCCTTGCGCGTGCGACGGATTCGGGGGGTGAGCTCGTGGGGACTTTTTTGCGTCTGTACGACGGCGTCGTCTCGGAGGGGGCGGAGGTGCGGCGCATCAATATAACCTTTGGAGACGTGGGTGCGGATGACGGCGTGCAGTATAGCCTCTTTGACGACGTCGAGTCAAAGGAGCAGGAAAAGCGTCTTCAGATGACGATGATAGATATCAAGCGCAGATACGGGCTCAATGCTATTTTAAAGGGCACGAGCTTTGACGACGCTTCAACTGCGCGTGAGAGAAATATGCAGATAGGAGGGCACAAAAGTGGCACCAGCGGTAAGAGCCCCGATGCCGAGAGCTGATAGGGCAAAGCAGTTTGCGCCCTTCTCGGCGCTCAAGGGCCTTGAGGAAGCGTTGGAGAAAAAGAGACTCGCTCAAACTACGAGGCGTATTCCCGACGAGAAGCGGAGCGAGACGCTAAACAAGCGCCTTTCGCGCATCCGTGCGGGAGAGCGCGTGTACGTTATGTACTATTCGAAAAAAGGGTATATAAAAAGGCGGCTCGTGGTCGAGGACGTGGACGTATCGAAAAGAGCAATACTCTCAGATGGGGAGTACGTCTTCTTTGACGACATTTACGCTATAAAGATAGAGTAAGAAATCTTTAAAACCGTTGACACTACGATGTGTTTGGCGGTATAATAGAATGAATACGAATATCGTCGTTTAAAAGGGAGGGAGATCGTATGACCGGAGGTCCTGACAGAATGAGAGATCCCAATTTTGAATATGACAAGGTTCCGAAGCCTACCGGAATATTTGACGTTCCGAGATACCTGCGAGAGCTTCTCGGAGGCTTTTTCGTGCGCTTTACCTACATACTGCGTCTTGTGTGGCGCACGGGCCCGTGGATACTTTTCCTTATGGCGTTTTTTGCGCTTTTCAACGGCGTTACGCCGATATTCAGCGCGATAATATCAAAGAATATATTGAACGCCCTCCAACAAGCGATAGGAGGCTCCGTGCCGATAGAGGATTTCTTTACCTCGCCCGCGTTTTACTTTATCGTTTTACTTTTCGTTATCAGATTTTTAAAGCGTATCGAGACCTCTGCCGCGAGTGCCGTTGAGCGTATTGCGGGGGAGCTTGTCGTAAAGCAGGTAAAGCAACAGATAATGGAAAAGAGCCGTGAGATAGATCTGGCTTCCTTTGATATGCCTCTTTTCTATGAAAAGCTCGAAAACGCGAATCGTGAGGCGGGCGCAAGACCGCTAAATATCCTTACGCGTACGTTTGCTATAATAAGTACGACGATAGAGCTTGTCGGATACATCGTCGTTATGGCGACGGCTCCCGGACTTTCCTACGCCGTGTGGGTGATACTCGCTATTTCGATACCCAACGCGATAATCAACTTTATCTACCGCAGAAAGAACTTCAGATATATGCGCTTCCGCTCAAAAGAGCGCAGACAGATGAACTACTACTCCGACGTGCTCGTGAACAAGGATATGGCGAAAGAGGTACGGTTGCTTGGGCTTTCCGACACGTTCATCTCGCGCTATATGGAGGTGTTCAGCGAATATTACAGAGGCGTCAGACGCCTGATACTGCACGAGAGCGTACTGCACGTTATGTTCGGTATTCTCACGGTGGTCACCAATCTGTACTTCTACGCTCATATAGCGAGAGACGTATTTGCGGGGACTCTTCTCATAGGCGACTATACCCTCTATACTGCGGCAATACTATCTATTGCAAACTGTGTCAGCTCGCTTATCACGCAGTCGGCAACGATATACGAGGGCACGCTCTTTATCGACAATCTCATGGCGTTTATGAAGGAAGAAAAGACGGTAGTGCCGAGCGTCACTCCCCCGAGGAGCGTTGCGCGCGGAACGTCTCATACGATAGAATTTTGCAACGTCAGCTTCAGATACCCGGGTACCGACAGGGACGTACTCAAAAACGTCAATATGAAGTTCTCGGCAGACGAGACGGTGGTGCTGGTAGGACTCAACGGAGCGGGTAAGACTACGCTGATAAAGCTGCTCACGCGTCTTTACGATCCGAGCGAGGGCGTGATACTTCTCGACGGATACGACATACGCGAGTACGACGTAAAGCAACTGTACGGTATATTCGGTATAGTATTCCAGGATTACGGCAGATACGCCGTCAGTGTCGGAGAGAATATCGCGTTTGGCGATATCAGCAGGGAATACGATGCACAGAGAGTCAGAGGATCGGCGCAAAAGTCGGATGCGGACGCCTTTATACGAGAGCTTCCCGACTCTTTTGACACACCTCTGATGAGGATATTTGAGAAAAACGGAATCGAGCTTTCGGGCGGTCAATGGCAAAAGATAGGTATCGCGAGGGCGTTTTACGCCGATTCGGATATACTTATCCTTGACGAGCCGACCTCCGCTCTCGATCCGATAGCGGAAAAGGCGGTGTTCGATCAGTTCGATTCACTGCGAGAAAATAAAATGACGATATTCGTCTCGCACAGACTCTCATCTGCGACGGACGCCGACGTGATAGTCGTGCTCGAGCACGGAGAGATAGTTGAGATGGGCAGCCACGATGAGCTTATGCACAAAAAGGGCAGGTATCATACGCTCTTTACCGTGCAGGCGGAAAAGTACGTCAAGGGCTCGGACGAGCATCACGGAGAACACGCGGAGCATCGCGGACACGGACGCCCCTCTCGGCATAATGCGAGAATGACGGAGGATATATAATGAGAGAGCTTATGCAAAAATACAAGGAGATAATAAGCTATCTTTTTTGGGGAGTAATGACGACGGGAGTCAGCTGGGGAAGCTACGCTGTTTTGTCGCTTCTTTTCAGCACAACGACGGAGAATGCGGTGCTGGTCAGCTCCGTTAGCAACGTGCTTTCAATAGCTATCGCGATACTTTTCGCTTTCGTAACGAACAAGCTGTGGGTGTTTTTGAGCAAAAGCTGGGCTCCGAGCGTCGTGCTTCCCGAGTTTTTGAAATTCATCTCGGCAAGATCGGTCACTGCGGTGATCGAAACTCTCGGCGTGCCGCTGCTCGTGTCGCTCGGTGTTGACGGTGCGGTATTCGGCGTTGAGGGAATGGTCGCAAAGGCGCTGGTCAGCGTCATCGTCATCATACTCAACTACGTATTCAGTAAATTGTTTATATTCAAGGATAAGAAAAATAACGGCTGACGGAGGCGTGCGTGGATAAATTCAAACTGAAAAGCAGCTACGCGCCTACGGGAGATCAGCCCGAGGCGATAAAAAAGCTCACCGACGGAATAAACGCGGGACACCGCGCACAGACTCTGCTCGGAGTTACGGGTTCGGGCAAGACCTTTACGATGGCAAACGTTATAGCAAACGTCAACCGCCCCACGCTCGTTCTCGCTCACAACAAAACTCTCGCCGCCCAGCTCTGCTCGGAGTTTCGCGAGTTTTTCCCCGAGAACGCGGTGGAATATTTCGTATCCTACTACGACTATTATCAGCCCGAGGCGTATATTCCCGGCAAGGATATGTATATAGAAAAGGACGCGATGATAAACGACGAGATAGACAAGCTGCGTCACAGCGCGACGTCCTCGCTTTTTGAGCGCAGAGACGTTATCATCGTCGCGAGCGTATCCTGTATATATTCGTTGGGTGACCCGCGCGAGTATCAGTCGCTTTTGTGTGCTTTGCGTCCCGGTATGTGCATTGAGCGTGACGAGGTGATGCGGCAGCTCGTGGCTATCGGCTACGAGAGAAACGACGTTTCACTTGTCAGAGACAAGTTCAGAGTACGAGGAGACGTCATAGAGCTTATGCCCGCGCGTACGAGTGAGGCGGCGTTGCGCATTGAATTTTTCGGTGACGAGATAGACCGTATCAGTGAGATAAACACGGTAACGGGCGAGGTGACGCGTGAGCTTTCCTACGTCGGTATATTCCCCGCGACTCACTACGCGGTATCCGACGAAAACAGAGAGCGCGCCATCAAGGAGATAGAAGAGGAGCTCGAGATGCGCGTTGCGTATTTTGAGTCAAAGGGCAAGAATATAGAAGCGCAGAGGATATCCGAGAGGACGAAGTACGATATCGAGATGCTGCGCGAGATAGGGTTCTGCTCGGGCGTTGAGAATTATTCCCGCATACTGTCGGGAAGAGAGCCCGGCTCTACTCCGTACACTTTGCTCGATTATTTCCCCGACGATTTTATTCTTTTTATCGACGAGTCTCACGTTACCTTGCCGCAGGTGCGCGGTATGAGCGGAGGAGATACGGCGAGAAAGAAAAATCTCGTTGACTACGGCTTTCGTCTGCCCTCGGCGTACGATAACCGTCCGCTCTATTTTGAGGAGTTTGAAAAGAAGATAGGACAGACGATATTCGTCAGCGCCACCCCGGGTCCGTACGAAGCGGAGCATAGCGTTTCCACGGCGGAGCAGATAATACGCCCGACGGGACTCGTTGACCCCGAGATAGAGATACGTCCGATAGAGACGCAGGTGGACGATCTTATGTCGGAGATAAAAAAGACGGTAGCAAAGGGCGAGAGAGTACTCGTTACTACGCTTACCAAAAAGATGGCGGAGGACCTCTCCGACTTTCTTGAAACTAACGGCGTAAAGGTGAAATATATCCACCACACCGTAGATACCCTTGAGCGTATGCAGATAATACGCGACCTGCGACTCGGAGTTTTCGACGTGCTCGTCGGAATAAATCTGCTCAGAGAGGGACTCGATATCCCCGAGGTGTCCCTCGTTTGCATACTTGACGCTGACAAGGAGGGACTGCTCCGCTCGGAGACGTCTATCGTGCAGACGGTAGGACGCGCTGCGAGAAACGAGCATGGCAGGGTAATTCTCTACGCGGACGTGATGACGCGCTCTATTCGAGCTGCAGTTGCGGAGACGGAGAGAAGAAGAAGGATACAGCTCGAATACAACGAAAAGCACGGTATAATTCCGAAGACCGTGCAAAAGGATATACGAGATATCATCGATATCTCGGCAAAGGATAAAGACGATAGCAAGAAAAAGAAGCTCAGCGCAAAGGAAAAGGAAAAGCTCATCGAGACGCTCTCGGCAGAGATGCGCTCTGCCGCCGCAAAGCTTGAATTTGAAAAGGCGGCGTTTTTGCGTGACAAGATACGGGAGCTTCGTGAAAGTAAATGATACCTACCGAGCCGTGCTCGGTATCAGGAGGTAAGGTTTGGCTTACGATAAAATAACTGTAAAGGGTGCAAGGGTACACAATCTCAAAAACGTCGATCTGACTATTCCCCGCGACAAGCTGGTAGTGCTCACGGGACTCTCGGGATCGGGAAAGTCGTCGCTTGCATTCGACACGCTGTACGCGGAGGGCCACAGACGATTCGTCGAGTCGCTCTCAAGCTATGCGAGGATGTTTCTCGGTCAGATAGACAAGCCCGACGTGGACTACGTTGACGGGCTTTCTCCCGCCGTTGCCATAGACCAGAAGACGACGAGCAAAAACCCGCGCTCTACCGTCGGTACGGTGACGGAGATATACGATTATCTGCGATTGCTTTACGCTCGCATTGGTATTCCGCATTGTCCTATATGTAAAAAAGAGATACGTCAGCAGACGCCCGAGAGCATAGTCTCGAGTATTCTTGAGCTTGAAGAGGGGACGAAGTTTATGATACTTGCGCCCGTCGTCAAGGCGAAGAAGGGTATGCACGAAAAGGTATTGTCTGATGCTAAAAGATCGGGATATATGCGAGTCCGCGTCGACGGTAATATGTATTCGCTTGACGAGGAGATAACTCTTGACAAAAACGTCAAGCACACCATAGAGATAGTCGTTGACCGTCTGGTTATGAAGGACGGTATCAGAGTGCGCGTTGCGGATTCCGTTGAGACGGCACTACGGGAGGGTGAGGGCTCCGTTGCGGTGCTCGTGCTTTCCTCGGGTGGCGGAGAGGACGTGCGCGTATATAGCGAAAACTACGCCTGCGACGAGCACGGTATCAGCGTAGGTGAGCTTGAGCCGCGTCTGTTTTCGTTCAACAATCCCGCAGGCGCGTGTCCCGTATGCTCGGGACTCGGAGAGCAGAGGCATATTTCAGTCTCAAAGGTCATCCCCGACAAGAGTCTGTCACTTTCCGAGGGAGCGATAAACGTAAACGGCTTTAAGAGCATCGAGCAGGAGAGCTGGATGGGGCCGCTCGTTATGGCGGCGGGAAAGGCACACGGCTTTGATCTTGATACCCCGATAGAAAAGTTCTCAAAGGAAGCGTACGCGATACTTCTCTACGGAAGCGGCAAGCAAAAATACCACGTCGTCCGCTATTACGGCGGAGAGGCGCACGAGCAGGTCACTACCTTTGACGGGATAATCCCCATAATAGAAAAACGTATGCAGATGATAGGCAACGAGTATTACGACGCCTTTGTCGAGGAGAGCGCGTGTCACGCCTGCGGAGGCGGACGGCTCAACGAGATGATGCTCGGAGTTACCGTCGGTGGACTTAATATTTTCGAGTTGTGCTCGATGTCGGTTTCGGATATTCTTTCTTTCGTTTGCGAGCTGAAGCTTACCGAAACGGAAGAAAAGATAGCAAAGGATATACTCAAGGAGATACGCTCGCGGCTTTCGTTCCTTACGAGCGTTGGACTTGAATATCTCACTCTTTCAAGAAAAGCGGGTACGCTCTCGGGAGGAGAGGCGCAGAGAATACGACTCGCGACGCAGATAGGTGCGTCGCTTGTCGGCGTTATGTACGTGCTTGACGAGCCGAGTATAGGACTTCATCAGAGAGACAACGGAAAGCTCATCGCTACGCTCAAAAAGCTGCGTGACAACGGCAATACCGTTCTCGTCGTAGAGCACGACGAGGAGACGATGCTCGAGTCTGACTACATCGTCGATATCGGTCCCGGTGCCGGAATACACGGCGGCGAGATAGTGGCGGCGGGAACGCCCGCACAGATAAAGCGGGATCGCCGCTCGCTTACGGGTGCTTATCTTTCGGGACGTCGCAGTATTCCCGTTCCGAGCGTGAGAAGAGAGGGAAACGGCAAGTACCTTGAGATCGTCGGAGCAACGCAGAACAACCTTAAAAACGTTAACGTAAAGATACCGCTCGGCAAATTCGTATGCGTCAGCGGAGTGTCGGGCTCGGGAAAGTCGTCGCTGATAAATATGATACTTTACCGTGCGCTTGCCTCAAAGCTCAATCACGCGATAACCTATCCCGGAGAGCACGAGCGCATAGACGGAATGGAGCATCTTGACAAGGTCATCGCGATAGATCAGAGCCCCATCGGACGTACTCCCCGTTCAAACCCCGCAACATATACGGGACTTTTCTCGGAGATACGCGAGCTTTTTGCAAAGACCAAGGAAGCAAAGGCGAGAGGGTACAAGTCGGGACGATTCTCCTTTAACGTAAAGGGAGGAAGGTGCGAGGCGTGCGAGGGTGACGGTCTAAAATGCATCGAGATGCACTTTTTGCCCGACGTTTACGTCAAATGCGACGTTTGCCGAGGCAAGAGATATAACGCAGATACGCTCGATATCAAATACAAGGGAAAGAGCATATCGGACGTGCTTGATATGACGGTCGAGGAGGGGCTTTCCTTCTTTGACGGTATCCCCTCGATATCAAAAAAGCTTCAAACCCTCTTTGACGTGGGACTCGGATACGTCAGCATCGGTCAGTCCTCAACGACGCTTTCGGGAGGGGAGGCGCAGAGAGTGAAGCTCGCAACGGAGCTGGCAAAGAAAAGCACCGGCAAGACCGTGTACATTCTCGACGAGCCGACGACGGGACTTCATACCGACGACGTTTCAAAGTTGCTCGGAATGCTCACGCGCCTCGTTGAGGGCGGAAATACCGTTATCGTTATCGAGCATAATCTCGACGTTATCAAAAACGCCGATCATATCATAGATATGGGCCCCGAGGGAGGAAACGGCGGAGGACTTGTCGTGGCGGAGGGTACGCCCGAGCAGGTCGCACGCTGCCCCGAGTCTCATACGGGTAGATACCTTGCCCGTATTCTCGGAATTTCGGATAATTAAATAAAACGGCTCCGATGCACGCGCAAAAACGTGTATCGGAGCTTTTCATTTACGATAAGTAACACAATTTGAAGATTTCTATTGATTTGACGACCGTATGGTGTATAATGAACGTAACACAACTGTAATATAACGTTTTCGGAGGGGATCTTTTATGACACGAACTGCTCAATGCGCTTATATCATCAACGACGGAAGGGGCATTGCCGCGCTTTACGTCAACGCGCCGATATGCGAGTTTAACGGAAAGGAAGAGAGCTTTCGTATTCTTAGTAAAGACGGTGACTCGGTAAACTACGAGGGCGAGTGCCTTTCTGCCAGGGATACTCTTATAAAGAAAGAGGGCGGTATCTACGTTCTTTCTCGTGAAATAAAGAACGACTCGCGAGTCACTCGCGTGTTTAAGCTGATCAGTGAGCTTCGTACTGCCTTTGCGGTAAGCAAATATAACATTCCCTGCGTCAACTACGGAGGAAACGAGAGAAGCGGAGGAAAGGAACAGCGAGGCTGTGAGCTTGACGGTGAGAGATGGATATACGCCTACGACAGAATAGGCATACCTTCCTGTACGATAGCTGAAAACGACGAGGTCGTCAGCGCCTTCTTTGCCTCCGAAAAGGATGCGGATTCTCTGCGCAGCTCTGCAGCAATGGACAGACACGACGATATGACTATGTCTCACAGGATATACTATCCCGTTACCGAAGCACCCTATTCCTATACCGACCACGACGTGATGACTCCAAGATACGACGAGTATATCACGCTAAAGCCCGGTGAGTGCTTCAGCGTCAGCTCGTTTATATTCGTCGGAGTGCCGAAGTGGAAAAACTACGGTGTTGCGAGCGTGCTTGACGCGGCACTTGATCTTTTTGACAATCTGCACCAAACGCCTCTGCCTCCCGAGCTTGTCTACGAAACTTCTATTGCTTGGTCTGACTATTTGCTCGACGAGGTCGGCGGAGCAAAGATGTTCAGAAATCTAATGCGCCATTCAAAGGTCGGCACGGGACTCGTCACGCCTCATCAGATATACGAGGCGGGCTGGTCGGGACAGTGTATGCAACAGGCGCGTATGTTTATACTCGAATATAAGAGAAGCGGTGAAAAGCGCTTCCTCGACGACGGCCTTTCCTGCTTTGACGCGTGGGTAAAAACGCAGCAGGAATGTGGACTTTTCCCGACGAATTACGCGAGATTCCTCTCGGGTAATTACGTTCCCAACGACGTCTGCAATTACTCTTGGGGAGTTATCGAGATGTCAAGGACGTACACGCTCTTAAAGAGCCTCGGCATCGACCGTCCGCAGTATATAGACTTTGCCCGCAGAGTGCTTGATTTCCTCGCTTCGCAGTATAACGACGAGGACGGATTTGGTCTTCTTTACACCATTTTCGGAGAAAAGGTAAAGGGCGGCGGCTCTATCGGCGGATTTGCCATTATGGCGCTCGTGGAATTTTACAAGGTGACGGGCGAGAGCTCGTATCTTGAGCTTGCCGAGAGAGCGTACAAGATGTACGGTGAGCGCGACCTTGACGACTTTATCTGCACGGCGGGAGCTATCGACTGCGCTTGCATCGACAAGGAGACGGCGTATCCCTTTATATATAGCGCCCTTGAGCTTTACGAGATAACGAAGAAGGATATCTATTTTGAATACGCGCAAAAGGCGGCGTACTATTTCTTCTCCTGGGCGTATCACTACGACGCGCTCTACGACGAGGACAGCGATTTTACGAAGTACGGCTATTACACATCGGGCGGTACTGCCGTATCAACTCAGCACCACGCCATCGACCCGTGGGGCGAGATAGCCGTCCCCGATTTTGTCAAGATAGGCAAGCTCACGGGTGACGACAAGTGGCTGAAACGTGCGAAGATGATGTGGAACAACGCCACCCTCTGTATCAATACCGAGAGAGAGGGAAAGATGATGCTCGGACATATGCGTCCGTTTGGATGTCAGAGCGAGGCGTTCTTCGGATGCAGATGGACGAAGGTAAGCTACAACGCCGATTGCGAGCACAGAGGACACCTCAACGACATATTCGTCGGCTGGGTAGCGGCGTACAGACTCTCCGCACTTGAGAGAATGCCCCTCGTCTGCGAGGAAGGCATCGACTTCTTGAGATAAAAGACGATATAACAAAAAAGTGTTTTTACTCCGAGTGAGTAAAAACACTTTTTTATATCTTATTCTTATTTCTTCTCTTGCTTGAAATACTGATAGAGATTGCAGGGGATCATTCCGTTGTAGAGCTTCTTTACCTTGTCGGCGCGTTTGCCGTACAGACGCTCGAAGTTCTGTACGGAGCTGAGCACGTATACCTGCCAGGGAGCGAGATCGCGGAATGCACGTCCCATCTCGCGGTAAAGCTCCGCTACCTCCGTCTCTGTCATCAGCCTCTCGCCGTAGGGGGGATTCGTTACGATACTTCCGCGCAGGTCTTGCGGCTTTTTGATGCGCTTTGCATCGTACTTGAATACCTTTACTATATCGGATACGCCCGCGCGTGCTGCGTTATCGCGCGCGATGGCTATACATTCGTCGTCTATGTCTGAGGCGTAAGCGCAAAAGCCGTTTCTCTTTATCCTCGCTTGTGCCGCCTCACGCTCGTCTGCCCATATCTTCTGCGGGATAGCGGGGAAAGCCTCGGATGAAAATCTGCGGTAGAGTCCGGGGGCTCTCTCAGACATTATCAGTGCCGCCTCGATAGCTATCGTACCCGATCCCGCAAAGGGATCCCATAGCACGACGTTTTCTCGCGGTCTTGAGGTAAGAACCATTGCCGCCGCCAGCGTTTCGCGCAGAGGGGCTGCGTTTGCCTGCGTTCTGTACCCTCTTTTGTGCAGGGGCGCGCCGGAGGTCTCTATCATGAGCGTGGCTACGTCCTTTAAGAGGAAGAACTCTATCTGATATTTCGTGCCTTCCTCGGTAAACCAGGATATGCTATATTCGTCCTCAAGACGCTGTGCGATAGCTTTTTTGATTATTTTCTGACAATCGGGAACGGAAAAGAGCTTGCTTTTTATCGAGTGTCCCTTGACGGGGAAGGCGTCGTTTTTGCCTATCCACATCTCCCACGGGATAGCCTTAGTTCCGTCAAAAAGCTCGCTGAACGAGGAAGCCTTGAACTTTCCGAGATTTATATATATTCTTTCGGCGAGTCGCAGATTTATGTTGCATCTCGCGATTCCTTGCTCGTCTGCGAGGAAGCTGACTCTGCCGTCGATCGTTTCCGTTTTTTTGTAACCGAGCGCTTCTATTTCCTCTCCGAGCTGTTTTTCAAGCCCAAACAGGCAGGTCGCCGTAAGTGTAAGCGTCATTTTGTTGACCTCGTTGAATGGATTTATTTAAGCGGTATCAAAAGAAAATACCCCAATCCTCGCCCGTACTTTTTCCAAAGATGTGCTCGCATGAGTCGACGTGCATACGGATATACTCCTCCGCACCTTTTTTTGATAGCGCACGTTTTCCTCCGATACCGGTCAAACGGTAAAAGTCGGGGGAACGCGTATCGGTGTTGTGCGAGTCCGAGCCGAACAGAACGTAATGCTCGCGTGAGAGCTTCTTTAGCAGCCTCTTTGAGCTAAACGAAGTGAGACAAGCAGAGTTGAAGCTGAATACGGCGTCGGGAATTTCGGAGAGCGAGTCGATATCCGAGGCGGAGAACCAGGTGTATCTGTCTATATGTGCAAAAACGGGGATGAGAAGAGCCGAGTCGCACGCTATACGGATCTCCTTGAGTATCTGCCTTGACAGAGGCTCGCGGGGAAGCTCAAGCAGTATCGCGCGCGAATCCTCATAGCAGAGCGCCGACAGATCAACGTCCGAAAAACCGCGGCACAGATGCACCTCCGCACCCATGCGCAATTCGGGCATACCGTCGTTTGCAAGCTCGGGACAAGACAAAAGCGTCTCTTTTGCTTTATTTCGCCTTGCGATAAAAGCGTCGACGCTTTCTTTTTCGGGTAGATAATGTGGGGTAGCGTATATCCTGCCGACACCTTGGTCGCGCAACGTCCGTATCATATCGAGCGACGTCGATACCGAGTCGGAGCCGTCGTCAACGTTTGGCAGAACGTGTGTGTGAACGTCAAACAGAAGTTCAGACATAATTTTTATTCGTCCTTATCGTAGTTGAGTGAGGAATTAATGTATTTAGTCATACCCTTCTTTGAATAGACACCGTCAATGTTGCTTGATCTTGTCTGCACGTCGGTAACGACGATGCCGCATATTTTTGCGCCGAGGGCGGTAGTCTTTTCTATGGTCGTGTTAAGATTGTCGTATCTCGATTGTCTTTCACGGATGATGACGACAGTGTTTTTGAGGTGCTTGTAGAGTGAGAGCGTGTCGGATACGACGCCCACGGGGGGAGAGTCGATAAATACGTAGTCGTAGCTTTCCTCAAGCTGACCCAGGAGCGCCTTCATTCTTTCCGAGCCGAGAAGCTCCGAGGGATTCGGAGGGATGGGGCCTGCGGGGAGAAGATCGAGACAGGGGGCTACGTTTTTATATATTATCTCGTCGCTGTATTCGCAGATGCCGCTGAGCACCTTTGAAAGACCGCTGGTGTTTTTGAGCTTGAATATTCTGTGGATGGAGGCGTTTCTCATATCGGCGTCGATGAGTATGACCTTGGCACCCGTTTGTGCCATGCTGACGGCTATATTTGCCGCGGAAACGCTCTTTCCGGCGTTTGGTTCGTAGCTTGTGAATATAACGGTGTGGGAGTCGGTGAGAGTGAACTGAAGGTTGGTTCTTATCATCTTGTACGACTCTTGGATCTTGAACGCAGTTTCCTTTATTCCGTCGGTATTATATTTAGCAATACTCGCTTTTTGCTTTCTGAGCATCGTCTTATCTCCGTATCTGTAATTTGTTTTTCTTTTTCTTCTGAGAGTCCGTATTCATACTCGGTACCTCTCCTATGACGGGATAACCGCATATCTGTGCGATGTCGTCGGTAGCTCTTATCGTGTTGTCGAGTATGCTTATTATTACTGCGATACCGTATGCGAGGGCAAAACCGAATATTCCGGCGAGTATTGATTTCGTCGTAGCTCCCGTATCCTGCGGCTTTGAGGGGTAGAGTATGTTGTCTCCCTCGACTGAATTGACGGTGAGCGTGTTCATCGTTCTTTCAAGTACCGTTTTGGCTTCCTCAACGAGCGCCTTGCATACGTCAACGGATATCTGCGGGTCGAGCGACGTTGCTTTGACCTGGAGTATCTCGGTGTCGTTTATTCCGCTCATCGACAGCATTTCTCCGACCGAAGCTGCGGTAAGAGGAGATACGGTGCCGTTTTTGATGCTTTCGTTGCTTTGGTTTACGTTATCGGCTATCGAGGTGAGAACTGATGTGTTTCGCAGGATAGCGATATACGAGTCTACCATCATTCTCGAAGCCGTAATGTCGGTATTGGTCTTCTTTTGTGAGGTCTGCTCCTCGGTCGTATCCATCGTTGAACGGTTGTCTACTATGATGGATACGGTAGCGCAGTATTTTTTGTCAACGAAATTTTCGTTGTAGACGTATACCGCTAAGGAGAATACTACTGCGCACAGTATGATGGGCAGTATGTTGTGATAGAGAATATGAAACAGCTTTTTCAGGCTGACGGTACTTATATTGGTGTTCATTTGCTTCTTCCTTCGTTTTCTTGTGCGTAATACGATCGTCGTTTTATCGCATTCGCTCGTGTTGATAAATATATAATGGTATTACAATTCATAGTATTATACAACAATCTGTAGTCGTTTGTCAATAAACAAAAGGGAACACGGAAAAATTTGTTTTTTAGTAAAACAGTTTATCATAAAAAGAGTTTGACGCTCAATTGACAATCGTATTCATATATGTTAAAATATTATATTAAGAATTTTGCGGAGGTCGTTATGCCAAACAAGGATACGGATGATTTTTGGGATATATCCAAGCTCATACCTCAAAAAAAGAGACAGTCACCTCCGCGCTTTGATACGGGTGCGGTCGAGATCACGGACTCGGGTGCAAATACGGCTGCGAGCGAGAGCGGGGCAGCCGACGCTTCTGCCCGCGCCATTCCGAGAGGGCGCGCGGAGGGGGACGGTGTCGACTCTTACAGAGAATACGACGCCTCGCTTACCTTCGTGAAAAAGGTGCGGGTGTATTCCTGTCCCGCAGCATATCGCTATTATGCGGAGTTTGAGAGTACGATGCACAAATACTTGCGCCTGACGGTAAAAGAGGCGCAGAGAGAGCCGTTCTTTTCTTACGTTCCGCAGTATTCTCAATTGTCGCAAAAGCGCCTGGCTTGGTACCTTTATTGGCGCTCGCACTGCAGACGCAGAGAGTATCTGCCGACGGATTTTTCATACGTTCTTTTATACGTTTACGAACTGATAAATTTCGACAATCCCCGACATCCCGACAGGATAGCAGAGGAGCTTTGTGCGCTCTGGGCGGCTTACAGGGGGGAGTTTTCCCAGCTTGACCGTTATCTTCCCGATTGGTTGTGTGATTACTGTCTCGTTCACGGATGCCGCCCACCCTATGATACGCTCGGTGAATTTTTCGGTGCGGTGATAAAGAACGCCACCCTCAAGGAGTTTTATCTCGGCGAGGACGGGGCGAGTGCCAACGCGTACGTTCGTGCTCTTGTCAGCGAGCCTTCCGTATACGATTACAGAAAAAGCAAATATTATACCGAGGAAACGAGAGACCTGTACGAGCTTCACCTCCCCGCGGCTATTGCGCAGGGATTTGAGATAGACGCAAGCGGTATCTGCGACAAATTGACGGGTACGGAGCTTTGCACGTTAAAGAAGGATATATTCGTCGGAGCGCTCTGCACCTGGAAGGCAAAACGTACGCTTGAGATAGAATATTACCCCGTATACCGCCCGTCCGCTCTGAGAGGAGAGGTCAGTTTGGCGGTCAAACACGCGGAAAACAAGCTCCGAGCCGTGCTCGGACTGAGAAGCGGTCTTTCCGACGGTGGACTTTCGCCTCTCGTGAGGGAGAGGATCGACGCGTATTTTAAAAGGGAGTTTCCCGATATCGACGGGCGACCGCCAAAGAAAAACGCGGAGCCTGAGTATATGGCGTTTTACGATAGTGTCGGGCAGGGGCTTGAATATTCAAGGGCGCTCGATATAGAAAACGAATCCTGGACGCTGGCGCGTCTGATGGGCGAGGCGTTTGACGATGACGAGGCGGACGGTGAGCTTGAAACGACAAGTGGTACGGAAGCGGTAAAAAATTCTGCCGAGCCTATCTCGGATACTGCGGTGAAAGTCGGCGGTGCGCCGATGTCGTTTTCATTTCCTCTCGATGCGGACGTGTCCGACGAGGAAGGATTTGAGAGCCTTCGCTCTTCTTTGGACGCCCTTGAGCTTGAGCTCGTCGGGCTTCTTTTGCGAGCAGATCACTCGGGCGCACAGCGCGCGTGTGCCAACGCGTCAAAATACATTTCGGCCGTTTGCGAGCACGTAAACGAACTTGCACTTGAAACGATATCAGATATTTTAATAGAATCCGACGGAGAGAGATACGTTATCCTCTCCGATTACGAGAACGAGGTAAAACGATGGTACAAATAAACGAAGCGTCAAAGGTAAAGATACCCAGACGAATACTGAACTCCGTGCTTATTTCACTAAAGAGCGGCGTCGTTCCGCGTACGGGTGCGCCGTATATAGCAATAGGCAGAACGGCAGAGACCGCCACTCTCGTTGAGGATCTTGATACGGTTGCCGAGGGTGGCAGCTCAATGAGATTTATCATAGGCAGATACGGAAGCGGCAAGAGCTTTTTGCTTCAGCTCATGCGCGGTTATTGTACCGAGCAGGGCTTCGTTTGTATGGATGCCGATCTTTCCCCCGAGAGAAGACTCTACGGAACGTCAGGCAGCGGCGTTGCGACCTACAAGGAGCTTATCCGTAATATGTCGACCAAGCTCTCTCCCGAGGGCGCGGCACTCGGTACGCTCGTTGAAAAGCAGCTTGCAGCGGCAAGAGCGACGGCAGAGAGATGCGGTATTACACCTGATATGTCGGAGTACAACGCCGAGGTGCATAAGCACATAAGAGAGGCGCTCGCGGAGCTACGCCTGTCTGTCGGTGGCTTTGATTTCTGCGAGGTGCTCATAAATTACTTCAAGGCGCTCGAGGCTGAGGACGACTCTCTGTGTGCCGCTTGCCTTTGCTGGCTCCGCGGTGAATATTCGACCAAGAGTGAGGCGAAAAGAGCACTCGGCTTTTCCGTCAGCTGCATACCCGACGACGATAACTGGTTTGATTTTATAAAGCTCTGGGCGGTGTACTCACGCCTTTGCGGATACAAGGGACTCGTCGTTATGCTTGACGAATGTGTAAATCTCTACAAGATAACCAACAGAGTCTCCCGCGAGAATAACTATGAAAAGCTGCTGAGTATGTTCAACGACACCCTTAGTGCTAGGGCGAGCGGTCTTATGATGCTTTTGTGCGGAACACCGCAGTTTCTCGAGGATGGAAGACGCGGACTTTTCGGATACGAGGCACTGCGTTCGCGCCTTTGCGACAGTAGATTTGCCGATCCCGGTGCATCAAGCGTAAACGGCCCTGTCATACGTCTGCGCAGACTCTCCGACGACGAGATGATGGCGCTTCTTTTGAGAGTTCTTGGACTCTATCAGAGGATGTACCCCGATACTCCCGCAGTCGAGCCTGCACAGCTCGAACTGTTTTACAAGGCGTCGCTCGAGCGCGCGGGAGCGAGCGAGATGATGACGCCCAGAGAAATGATACGAGATTTTCTTTATATACTTGACGCCCGCAGAGTAGACGCCACGCGGACGTTTGGCAGCTTTATCCGTAAAAAGAGCAGTGATGCTTCGGCTTCGGAAAAGAACCCTGCGGAGCAGAAAAAGAAGCCGTCTCCCGAGGATATTGAGATATAACGAAACGAGAAGAGAGGAGAGGTCGATATGACGGATGCAGAGAGAATATTCGAGGCGTTCCCCGAATTTATCAAGGAGTATATTTACTCTCACGGCTGGGAAGAGCTGCGCGAGGTGCAGCTTGCCGCCGCAGACGCCATTTTCAATACGGATAAGAACGTGCTGTTGAGCTCGAGCACCGCCTCGGGCAAAACGGAAGCGGCTCTTTTCCCCATACTCTCCGATCTCTATTACGCTCCATGCAATAGCGTGGGCGTGATATATATAGCTCCTCTGAAATCCCTAATAAACGACCAGTTCAGGCGTATCGACGAGCTTTTGGACGACGCGGGTATCCCCGTTTTTCATTGGCACGGAGACGTCGGAGCGTCGCACAAGCAGAAACTGCTCAAGGACCCGAGAGGTATATTGCAGATAACTCCCGAGTCGCTTGAAAGTATGCTCGTGAACAGATCGAACGACCTCGTGCGCATATTTGGAGATCTGCGATACGTCGTTATCGACGAGATACACGTTCTTATGGGAAGCGACAGAGGAGAGCAGATACTGTGTCAGCTTTCTCGTCTGGCTGAAAAGATAGGCCGTTGTCCGCGCCGTATTGCTCTCAGCGCTACCGTAGGAGATGTCGAGTCTGCGGCAAGGTGGCTTTCCTCGGGTAGCTCGCGCGAGACGGTCGTGCCTTCGCTCACTCCGCCAAAAATAAAGTGGCGGCTCGGACTTGAACACTTTTTCGTGAGCGACGACGTGCAGAAAAAAGCGGACGAGCAGGATAAGTCGGCAGCCAGTGCGTCCGACACCGATGCGACGGACGTTTTTGACGATACTTGCGGGGAGCAGCTCGCTGTGAGCTCTTCCTCCGAGACGCGTGCACTTTTTGACGCGGGATACGAGTATCTTTACGAGTGCGTGTACTCAAAGCGCGCGATCGTTTTTTCAAACTCGCGTGAGCAGACGGAATACGTTACCGCCACTCTCAGACAGATATGCAGAGAGCGCGGAGACGAGGACGTTTTTTTCATCCATCACGGAAATATCAGTGCCTCTCTTCGCGAATACGCGGAGGAGGTAATGAAAAAGGACGACGCTGCCGCCGTTACCTGCGCTACGGTGACGATGGAGCTCGGAATAGATATCGGAAAGCTCGAGCGCGTTGCACAGGTAGGCGCACCCAACAGCGTTTCCAACTTTTTGCAGAGACTCGGAAGAAGCGGCAGACGCGGCGCACCGCCCGAGATGATGATGGTATTCAGAGAGGAGGAGCCGCTTCCCAACGCTCCCCTGCCACAACTTATCCCGTGGGAGCTTTTGCGTGCGATAGCGATCGTTCAGCTTTATATCGAGAGTAGGTTTATAGAGCCTCCCTCTCACAAAAAGCTCCCGTATTCACTTGCCTTTCAGCAGACGCTGTCCGTGCTTGCATCATTTGGCGAGCTTACCGCAAAGGAGCTTGCCGCAAAGGTACTCAGCCTTCCGTCCTTTTCACATATCAGCCGTGAGAGCTACCGCGAGCTGCTCGTCTCGATGGTCAAGGGAGACTTTATAGAAATGACCGACGAGGGCACTCTCATAGTGGGACTCGGAGGAGAAAAGCTGACCAACAGTTTCAAATTTTACGCCGTTTTTGACGATAGCGAGGATTTTACCGTCAGATGCGGCTCGGACGAGATAGGAACGATAACCACTCCGCCGCCCATCGGCGACAGATTTGCACTTGCGGGTAAGGTCTGGGAGGTTACGGAGCTGGATATGGAACGTCGACTCATCTACGTCAAGAGCGTAGAGGGAAAGATGGAGATATCCTGGCCGGGTGACTACGGTGAGATACATACGAGGATACTCGAGAGGATGCGGGACGTTCTTCTCAAGGATACGGAAATTTACGCCTATCTAAAGCCTAACGCTCAAAAAAGACTTTGTGATGCCCGAGCGCTGGCGAAAAATACGGGCATGGATAGATCTTCCCTCGTCGGTATCGGGGGCTTTAGCTACTGCATCTTTCCGTGGCTCGGAACGAAAGCGTCAAGGTCGTTCCGACGTTATTTTCAGGCAAACGCGGTCAAACTCGGTATCAGCGGTATTGAGTTTTCGGGATGCGAATATATAACCTTCAAGTACGAGGGGGACGCGGGGACTCTGCTACTGAAAATAAGCGAGGATATCGAGAAAAACGGCACGCAGGCGTTCAGCTCGGTATCACCTACGGAATGTCCCAATTACGACAAATACGACAGATTTTTGCCTCCGTCTCTTCTTCGCGAGGCTTACGTCTCCGACAGACTCGACGCCGAGGGTGCGGCGAGGGCGATGAGGCGGATAACGGAAGAATATACGAGGTGAGCCGAACTTTTTTAACTTATCGTCGGCACTTGATTTTGACCTTATTTCGTAGTATAATACTATTTATGACAGATAGCGTGCGTATCCGCGCATAGCGCGTTTTACCTACGCCTTCTTAAAGGAGCACAGAATATGGAAAAAAGGATACTTGTTCTCGGAAGCACGTTTACCGAATTCGTAATGCACATCGACCGTATACCCCTTGCAAACGAGGTTGGAGTCGAATACGGAAAGAGAGAGACGATAGCGGGCGGTACGGGCTTTAATATGGCGGCGGCGTTTGCCCGTCTCAACGCGGATACCGTGCTTTGTACGAAAGTCGGAGAGGACGCGCAGGGGGCGGCGCTGGTCAAGGCGATAGGCAATTTCGGTATAGATACGAGATTCGTCGTCGAGGACAAAAAGGGAAAGAGCGGCTTTAACGCGGTCCTTGCCGAATCAAACGGTGTGAGCCGTACGATATCTTACCCCGGATGCGCGTACGACGTCAGCGACACGGAGGCGGAAGAAGCGATGACCTGTTATCCCGACGCTTTATATATGACGATGGAGCTGGGAGCAAAGACGGTAATTTCGACAGCCGACCTTGCGGAGAGCAACGGGATACCGATATATTTTGAGGCGGATATCCACGATGCAAAATTCCCGTTTTCGAGACTCCCTCAGCTTGAGGCGTTTATAGTTGATGCGGACGCGGCGTATTACTTTACCAAGGTGACGACGGACACTCTGGAAAACTACCTTCGCGCAGCGCTCAAGCTCTCGTCTATGGTAGACGCAAAGCATTATATAATCAAACTCGGTGAGCGCGGCTCTTATTCCTACGACGGTACCTATCAGCGCTTTATTCCCGCACAGAACGTCGTCGTAGCTGACCACAGAGGTGCGGGCGAGGTCTTCTCTGCGGCACTTACGCTCGGATACGTTGAGGGCGGAGATATGGAGAGCGCGATGAAATACGCGACCTACGCCTCTGCCGTGGCACTTTCGAGAGAGGGAAGAATAACGTCTTATCCCACAAACGACGATATAGAAAAGTATCTTTCACAAAATGAAACTGATTGAAAAGCTTAAAAACGCGGGATACGACGCGATAGCGGTTGCGGGCCCGACGGCAAGCGGAAAAACGGCTCTCGCAATAGAGCTGTGCCGTATTCTCGGAGCGGAGATAATATCCTGCGATTCTATGCAGATATACCAAAAAATGAATATCGGAACGGCAAAGGCAAGTGAGGAGGAGCGGGCGATGGCTCCGCATCATCTCATTGATATTTTGCCGCTTTCGCAAAGCTACAGTGCGGCGGATTACGTAAAGGACGCCGAGCGCGTGGCTGAGGATATCGCGGCGAGAGGCAGTTTTCCCATCTTTTGCGGTGGAACGGGTATGTATCTTGAGAGCGTTATGCGCGGAGAATACCCCGACGACTCGGTCTGTAACTTTGCCCTTCGCGAAGAGCTGACCAGATACGCGCAGGAAAACGGCAACGCGGCACTCCACGCTCGTCTGCGTGCGATAGACCCGGACGCCGCCGACGCCATTCACGAAAACAACGTAAAAAGAGTCGTCAGAGCGTTAGAGATAGCAGAGAGCACCGGCTCTACTAAAACGGAGAACGACCGTCGGAACAAAGAATTCCGAGGCAAGAGGATATTCGTCGTTTGTCTGTGCTATCACGACAGAGAGCTGTTGTATCGTCGAATTGAAAAAAGAGTCGATATCATGATAGAGCAGGGACTGTGCCGAGAGCTTGAAACTCTCATGGCGGATCCCGATTTTATGAACAACGCTACCGCCCGCGCGGCGATAGGATATAAGGAGCTTTTCCCGTACGCTGCGGGAGAGGCGGAGCTTGAGGAATGCGTCTCGGCTCTGAAAACTGCGAGCAGAAGATACGCAAAGCGGCAGCTTACCTGGTTTTTGAACAGGGACTACGTAAAGCCGCTTTACTGTGACGATGAAAACGGACAGAAGAGCACGGAGGAGCTTGCCCGTGAGTACGTCCGTATGATAGAACTGCTCTGAATTTGAATTTTTATTTGTCGTGCTTGCGCACGAGGAGAAGAAGATGGACGTTAAGTATTTAAAGCAGGTGCTGCTCGGATTTTTATCCGTGTTGCTCGTTCTTGCTATTCTCGGATACGTCGTTTACCACATTACCAACGGCTTTAGCTCCGAGATAGAGACTACACCCGCCCTTGCGGCTGACTATTACGAATACGACACTTCCGTAGGTTATATCTTCAGATACGAGAAGGAGACACCGTCACGGTATCACGGTACTGCAAACTATAACGTTGCAAACGGTGAAAAGGTGCAAAAAAACAGCCTCGTGGCGACCGTTTACGAAAACGAGAGTGACGAGGTGCTTACGGCGGAAATGATAAGCATCGACAAAAAGATAGAGCTGCTTTCGCGCTCTAACATTTCGGACAACCTGTCCGTTTCCGATACTTATTCGACCGACGAGGAGATATCACAGTATCTTCTTGATATCATTGCGGCAAAGAGAGAGGGAAAATATCCGCTCGCTTCAAACTCGGCGGAAAAACTGCTCGTTGCTCTCAACAGACGCGAGCTTATCGTCAGCACACGTACCAGCTTTGACAGCGAGATAGCACTTCTGAGAGCGAGAAGAGCTGAACTTGCCTCACGACTCGGCGGTGAGAGCGAGGGGGTTTTTGTTGACGAGAGCGGCTATTTTTACTACGAATGTGACGGATATGAAAATATATTTTTGCCGCAGCTGCTTGAGGATATGACGGTGAGTGAGTTTAACGAGCTTGTCTCGACTCCCGCATCCGATACGAGGGCAGTAGGAAAAAACGTTACCAGCCAGAACTGGAGTCTGGCACTAAAGCTTGACAGTACTCTCGTTGCAAAGTATCGCATCGGCGAAAAATACGTCGTTTCCTTTGAGGATTACAACGACCTTGATATTGAAATGAAGCTCAAGAGCGTCTCAACGGAGGGACGCGAGTCTTTGCTCGTGTTTGAGTGCGGAAATATGCCCGCGGGCTTTTCCTTTGAGCGTACGCAGAGCGTGAGCGTGATAACGGGCGTAAGACGAGGACTGAGGATACCCGCATCAGCCGTAAGAATACACGACGGAGTAAACGGAGTGTTCGTGCTGTACGGCAACACGGTATTTTTCAGAGTGGTCGAGGTGTTCGGAAACGAAAACGGATACGCCTACGTCAGTGCTGAAACGGCAGAGTGCACCGTTGTCGATACCGATTCCGCAGAACAAAGCTCGACGACCTATTACGGCCTGTCACTTTACGACGAGGTGATAATCTCGGGCGTAGGATTTTACCACACTATGATAGTTAACTGATTCGGAGCAGGATATGCAGGATTTTTCATACATTGAGAGAAACGTAAAAGCGGTACGCGAGAGCATCAGAGCCGCACAAAAGGACTCTCCGTACGATGGAGAGGTGTGCCTTCTTGCCGCAACGAAATACGCGAGTGCCGAGGAGATGAACGCTCTTTGCCGCTACGGAGTAAAGGACGTGGGAGAAAACCGAGTCCAACAGCTGCTTGAAAAATACGACAAGCTCAACAAAGAAGAGCTGAATATACATTTTATCGGTACGTTGCAAAAGAATAAAGTCAAGTATATCGTTGACAAGGTCTGTATGATACATTCCGTTGACAGCGTTGAGCTTGCGGCGGAGATAGATAAAAGGTGCGCCGCGATAGGACGCGTAATGGACGTTCTCGTTGAGGTGAACATAGGAGAAGAGGACGCCAAGAGCGGAGTTTCGCCCTCCGAGGTGCAGGAATTCGTCGATAAAATTTTGAGTTTTGAGCATCTCAGAGTCAAGGGTATTATGACTATGGCGCCAAAGTGTGAAAAAAAAGAAGATTTTATAAAATATTTTAGAGAAACTTATTCGATTTACCTTGACATTTCGACTAAAAAACTACATAATATAGGTAGGACTGTTTTGTCGATGGGAATGAGCGACAGTTACGCTTTCGCGGTGAGCGAGGGAGCGACGCTCGTCAGAGTCGGCAGAGCTTTATTTGAAAAGTGAAGATCAGGATAAATATATTTTGGAGGAAAAGAAAAAATGAATTTGAAAGACCTTATCAAGAAAATAGCAGAGCCCGAGGTTGACACGCCTTACACGGATCCCTACGGCAACGATACCATCGACGGTGACGGAATCGTTGACGACGGAATCGGCGACGATATCTACGGAAACGACAACGCGGCTGCTCCCGTGGACAACTTCGCACCCGCACGCAGCACGGGCGTTCGTATTTCAGGAAACGCAGTAGAGCTCAAGGTAGTAAAACCCGAATCATATAAGAACGCATCTCAGATAGCCGACCACCTTCTCAACGGAAGAACGGTCGTTCTCAATCTCGAGAATACCAACAAGGAGACCGCTCGCCGTCTTATCGACTTTTTGACGGGTGCAGCTTACGCTATCGGCGGAGATATCAAAAAGGTATCTAACAACACCTACGTAGTTACCCCCGGTGACAGCGTAGCGGTATCGGGAGACCAGTTCAAGAACGATGCAGCTCAGGACGACGCTGACGTTGCAGGCGACGATTCTTCCGAATACTACGAGCTTTAATAAAGTTTAAAGGTACTGCCATAATGCCCGTTGCCCAAAGAGGCAACGGGCTATTGCGGTTTTTTTGGCAAAGAGAAAAAACGGCGAGGGGAATGCTTGAGCTGGGCGCTTGACGTGCAGAGAGGGCACCTGAGGAGTCGGTTTTTCGCTTTTTTGCCGTTTAGTGAGGGCATTTTGGAAACAACGGATAAACGTCTTCAGTTTCTGCTTGCGCATCTTGAAGATATGGCAAAGAGCTGTGAGCGCGGAGTGTTTTGTGCGAGCTGCTTTCTCAGCCTTGCCGAGCAGGCGAAAATACGCCCGTGGGTGAATTCCCACGCCATGAGGGACAACTTTACCTTCTGGGGAGGATACGAAAACGCCGAGCGGGCGCGGCTCTATATGCTCTGCGACTATATGCAGAGCGACGCTGCGGCTTCCGTGTCGGAGACAGTGAGCGAATACGGCTTTGAAGATCCGACGGTCTGTATTAGGATAGAGGCAAGCGGCTTCAGAGTTCTTTCCCACCGAGACTATATGGGCTCGGTGCTGTCTCTCGGAATAGAGAGGGAAGCTGTCGGAGATATCGTAGTGTGCTCGGAGCACGAGGCGTATCTCTTTTGCGACAGAGCGATAGGCGAGTATATCTTGACCGAGCTTAAAAAGGTCGCAAATGACGCCGTCAAACTCAGCTACGCTTCACCGACGGGTGAGGATTTCGGTAAAAAGGAATTTGCCGAGATAAGAGATACCGTGCAGTCGGGCAGATTCGACGCGATAGTCGCGTGCGTTTGTTCTCTCTCTCGAGAAAATGCAAAAAAGCTCGTCACCGGCGGTATGTGTGAGTTGAATTTCGTCAGTTGCACTTCGCCCGATACCGAGCTGAAGGAGGGAGACGTCTTCAGCGTAAGAGGGTACGGAAGATACAAGCTGTTTTCCTACGACGGAGAAAACCGCAGAGGAAGAGAACGAATAACGGTACACAAATACGTCTGAGCAAATTCGGATGGAAAAGGAGGGGCACCGTGTCCGAGGAATTTAAAAACTTTGAATTTTCACGCAGCATAGCCGGCTATAACATAGCTCAGGTAGAGGCTTATCTTGAAAAGCTTATTGCCGCGTACGAACAGATATCAAACGAGAACAGGGAGCTTACTCTCAGATACGAACAGATAAATAATACCCTGACGGAAAATAAAGGAAAGATAGAGGATGCCGAGGGGGTTTTAGCCCAAAGGGACGATATCCTCGCAAAAGCGGAAAAGGATAAAGACGTCATTATTTCCGAGGCGGAAAAGAACGCCGACGATATCACTCGGGCGGCAAACGACCGGGCGGCAAAAACTGACGCAGAATCCGCCGCGCGCTCCGAGGCCGCAATGGCTGAAGCCAAAAGGCTCATTGAGGAAGCTATGGCGGAGGCTCAGCGTATACGGGACGACGCGGTAAACGAGGCAAAGGGCCTTATTCGTGCGACGAAGGTCAATTGCGTGCGCAGACTTGACGAGTGTGCTGCACAGACCGCTCGTGCAAAGGCAGAGTACGAGACGCTGGTCAAAAAGGCGGCCGACTTCAAGGCGCTTCTCTTTGATGTTTACAGCTCCCAGATACTCAGTATAGAGAATCTCGACGTGCCCGTGCTCGATACGCCCGCCGCTATATCAACGATATCGGACGGTGCGGTTTCGGTAGACGATTACGCTGACAGCGACGTTAACGTCAATGACGGTGCGACTCTCGATACCGATACTAATAACGATACGAATGACGATACCGTGAGTGCCAACGACCAAACGAGCGCAGATTCTTTAAGCGATATCGGTGCGCACGACTCGACGGAGGACGCTGATACCTCGGATACCTCGGATACCTTGGATGCGTCGGATGCGTCGGACGATGCGGAAAACGTTACGGATGCCGACACTGACGCCTCAGTTACGGATACGGATGATTCGGATGCAGACGCCGCAAACGATTCGGCGGACGGCTCCGACGATACGACTCCGGGTACAGATACCGTATCGGATGAAACGGATATAAGCAAAAAGCGCTTTACGGGCTTTGAGATAAGCCTGGAATACGGCGGTCAGGTCAAATACGACATTACCAAGATCTCGAGCGTAAACGATATGCTCGCCGGTATAACCAAGCAAAACGGTAAAGAGGATCAAAAAGATCCGCCCGACGTTCTCGGACAGAGAAAGCTCGGCTTTATGAACTGACCGTTTGATAAAAAACGAAAACAATTTGTTATTAAAACAAGGAGATATACAGAAAATGGCTGCAGACTACACAAGCACCCTGAACCTTCCGAAGACCGACTTTTCGATGAGAGCAAATCTGCCTCAGAGAGAGCCTGAAATGCAAAAGGCACTCGAAGAGAACAAAATATACGAGAAGATGCTCAAAAAGAACGAGGGCAAGCCCTTGTTCGTTCTTCACGACGGCCCTCCCTTCTCAAACGGAAATATCCACATGGGAACGGCAATGAACAAGATACTCAAGGACTTTATCATAAAGTCAAAATCTATGACGGGCTACAATACCCCCTATACGCCCGGCTGGGACAACCACGGTATGCCTATCGAGAGTGCGATAATCAAGAAATCCAAGCTCGACAGAAAGAAGCTTTCCGTGCCCGAATTCCGCCGTCATTGCCATGAGTTTGCTCAGAACTTCGTTGACATTCAGATGTCACAGTTCAAGCGCCTCGGCGTTCTTGCCGACTGGGAGAATCCCTATCTTACCATGCGTCCCGAGTTTGAGGCACGCGAGGTAAAGGTATTCGGTGAGATGTTCAAAAACGGATACATCTACAAGGGACTCAAGCCCGTTTACTGGTGCGCACACGACGAGACCGCACTTGCAGAGGCGGAGATAGAATATAAGGACGTTGACTGCACGTCCATCTACGTAAAGTTCAAGGTAGCAGACGACAAGGGCAAGCTTGCCTCCGTGTGCGATCTTGACAAGACTTACTTTATCATTTGGACGACTACCCCCTGGACTCTCCCCGGAAACCAGGCAATAGCACTCCATCCCTACGACGATTACGTGCTCGTGAAGGCAAGCGACGGAAACTACTACGTTACCGCTGAGGCTCTTTGCGAAAAGACGATGGCGGCAGGCGGAGTCGAGAGCTTTGAGCGTATTCTTACGATGCGCGGCTCGGAGTTTGAATATATGACGGCTTACCATCCCTTCCTTGATCGTACCAGCCTTGTTGCAAACGCTGACTACGTTACTATGGAGAGCGGTACCGGATGCGTTCATACCGCAGGCGGATTTGGTGCGGACGACTACGTCACCTCCCGCAGATACAACATCGACATTATCGTTCCCGTTGACGACAGAGGTTATCAGACCGAGGATGCGGGCAAATTTGCAGGACTTTTCTACGAAGAGTCAAACGAAGCTATCCTTGCGGATATGAAGGAGTCGGGTGCGCTTTTCGCTTCTGAGAAGATGACGCACTCATATCCTCACTGCTGGAGATGTAAAAAGCCGATAATCTTCCGTGCTACTCCTCAGTGGTTCTGCTCTGTTGATTCTTTCAAGGATGCGGCAGTTGCGGCTTGTGACAGCGTTGATTGGCTTCCCGCATGGGGCGGCGAGCGTATGACTCAGATGATACGCGAGCGCGCAGACTGGTGTATTTCACGTCAGCGTCATTGGGGACTCCCCATTCCCGTGTTCTACTGTGAGGATTGCGGTGAGGTAATTTGCACCGACGCTACTATCGAAAAGGTATCAAAGGTATTCGGTGAGGAGGGCTCAAACTCCTGGTACGAAAAGGATGCGAGCGCACTTCTTCCCGATGGATTCGTATGTCCCAAGTGCGGCGGCGTTCACTTCGTAAAAGAGACGGACACGCTTGACGGTTGGTTTGACTCCGGTTCTACTCATTTTGCAGTTCTCGAGGGAGACGAAAACGTAACCTGGCCGGCTGACCTCTATCTTGAGGGTGCAGACCAGTACAGAGGTTGGTTCCAGTCCTCACTTCTCACCGCCGTTGGAGCAAAGGGCGCCGGCGCTCCTTACAAGCAGGTACTTACTCACGGCTGGGTAGTTGACGGAGAAGGAAAGGCAATGCACAAGTCACTCGGAAACTCTATTGCTCCCGAGGAGGTCATCGCAAAGTACGGTGCAGACCTCGTTCGTATGTGGGTAGCATCGAGTGATTACAGAGTTGACGTTCGTGTTTCGGATCCGATCTTCAAGCAGCTTTCCGAGACGTACAGAAAGATCAGAAATACATCAAGAATCATTATGGCAAACCTTGCAGGCTTTGAGCCCGACAAGGATATGCTCCCCATAAACGAGCTTTGTGATATAGACAAGTGGGCGCTGTCCAGAATCAACGCACTCACAAAGAAAGTGAGAGACGCGTACGCTTCTTACGACTTCCACATCGTTTATCACGAGGCAAACAATTTCTGCACTATCGATATGTCAAAGCTCTATATCGATATAACCAAGGACAGACTCTACTGTGAGAGCGCAGACGGAAAAGAGAGACGCTCAGCCCAGACGGCAATGTATCTCATTCTCAGCTCCCTCACGAGACTCCTCGCTCCTATACTCGCTTATACCAGTGACGAGATATGGCAGGCTATGCCTCACGTCTCTTCCGATAACGTTGAGCACGTTCTTCTCAACGATATGCCTGACTACGAGGATGCTTATTGCTTTGAGGACGTCAGCGCTCACTACGACAGACTCTTTGAGGTGCGCGACGACGTTATGAAGGCACTCGAGATAGCGAGAGCAGACAAGCTCATCGGTAAGTCTCTTGAGGCAAAGGTAGAGATATTCGCTGAAAACGACGAGATCTACGAGCTTCTCTCGAGCTTCGGCGGAGAGCTTGCAACCATAT
>JAZQXE010000125.1:0-6855 GCA_045632705.1 Eubacteriales bacterium
GCATTTGCGATCTCGGGCTTGGTAGCGTCATCCATTACCTTGAAAACGTAGCGCTTGTCAGCGAGCATATCCATGCTTTTCTCGGTGATGATCGGCTTGATTATGATATCCTGAATAGCCTTCATTACGCATAAACCTCCTCGATCTTCTTTACGGCAGCCTCTGCGATAACGACCTTGTCGGCATTAAGAATGTCGTAGGTGTTGATCTCATTGTACTGAACCGTCTTGACACCCGGAATGTTTGCGCAGCTCTTAATTACTGCACTGTCAACCTCGGGAAGAACAATCAGAGCCTTGCACTCAGCACCGATAGCCTTGAGCATTGCGGTCATGTTCTTTGTCTTGTATTCAGCGGTCTTGATCTCGTTTACAACGATCATATCAGAGCCGGCAACCTTTGCGCTGAGTGCTCCGAACATTGCTGCGTTTCTTACCTTCTTGTTAAGAGTGAGGCGATAAGAACGGGGCTTAGGACCAAGAGCTATACCGCCGTGTGTCCACTGAGGAGAACGGGTCGAACCCTGACGTGCTCTACCTGTACCCTTCTGCTTCCAGGGCTTCTTTCCGCCGCCGGAAACCTCTGAACGAGTCAGAGTGGACTGTGTACCCTGTCTCTGATTTGCAAGGTATACCTTAACTGCTGAGTGGAGGACGGAAGCGTCTACATCTGCTGCAAACACCTTTTCGGAAAGCTCTATGCTTCCTACTTCCTTACCTGCCATATCTACAACTTTAATGTTTGGCATTGCTATTTCCTCCTTCCGTTACGCTTTTACAGAATCGCGAATGAACACGATACCGCCCTTTGCACCGGGAACGGCGCCCTTAACTGCGATAAGGTTCTTTTCGCTGTCGATTTTAACTACGTTGAGATTAAGAACAGTAACCTGCTCGTTACCGTACTGACCTGCCATCTTCTTGTTCTTGAAGATTCTTGCAGGGTCGATAACACCCATAGAACCGGGCTGTCTGTGAATAGGACCGGTACCGTGTGTCATGCGGAGAATGTGGTGACCCCATCTCTTAACAGGACCAGTGTATCCGCGACCCTTTGTTATACCTGTAATGTCGACCTTGTCGCCCTGGGCGAAGGTATCGGCTGATATAACGTCGCCGACGTTGTAGCCTGTGCAATCCTCGAGTCTGAACTCCTTGAGGTGCTTTTTGGGAGTGAGTCCCGCCTTCTTGGTGTGGCCCATCTGAGCCTTGGTGCTATGCTTCTCTTTTGCATCCTCAAATGCAAGCTGCAGAGCCTCATAGCCGTCTGTTTCAACCGTCTTCTTCTGTGCTACGTAGCACGGACCTGCTTCAATGACGGTTACCGGAATAACGTTGCCCTTCTCGTCGAAGATCTGCGTCATACCGATTTTCTTTCCGATAATGCCTTTCTTCATTTGTTTTTCCTCCTTTAAAGGTTATTGGTTGATGCGTTTGAATTTTCGCTTACGCGCTTCGCATCAACTTGACCAAGTGAGGTACACTTGTTCTTTTTTGCCTGATTTTTTCGGATTAAAGATTGATCTCCATCTCAACGCCTGCGGGAAGTTCAATTCCTGCAAGAGCCTCAGCAACCTTCTGTGAGGGCTTGAGAATGTCGATCAGTCTCTTGTGAGTGCGCATTTCAAACTGCTCACGGCTGTCCTTGTACTTGTGCACAGCACGAAGGATAGTAACTATCTCCTTCTCTGTGGGGAGCGGTACGGGACCCGAAACGGTAGCGCCGTTTCTCTTTGCAACTTCCACGATCTTCTCTGCAGCCGCATCGATAAGCTTGTGGTCGTAGCTCTTGAGTTTTACTCTGATCTTTTCCTTTACTGCCATTGTTTTTGCCTCCTTATTTAATAGTGGGGGCGTGGTACATCGTTTACAACGCTCCGGGCGTTTCTTCAACACCCGTTTTAAAACCCGAAATTCCTATGTGAAGCAGACATAAGTAAATCCGGGAAATTGCGCAGTTATGATGTCACTTTGTTCGCCCGTTTATCGGACATACTCCACGAAAACTACCCGTCTTTCGACGGCAACCTCTCGCTTCATCGCACATCAAGCTTTACAATTATACATTATAAGCATACATTTTGCAATAGTTTTTTTACAAAAATCAAACACGATCATATAGAAAATATGGAGAATTTTAGCATATATTTTTGTGCAGTATGCACAATGAATTTTGCTAAAAAATCGCGCTCAAAATTTTGAGCGCGATGCTTTTTATTAACGTTTGGCGTCACTCGGACGGTGATATTTTCAGTTTTTTGTTTTTTCTTTAGTCGGAAGTTGTGCAAGAATAACCGCCGCAAACACAAGCACACACCCCACGTACTCAAAGCTCGTATGCGTTTCACCAAGTATAAGCATACCGAATATGACCGCAAACACGCTCTCAAGCGACATCAAGAGAGACGCTACGGTCGGCTGCGTCATCTTCTGTCCTATCATCTGAAGGGTATAGGCAACTCCGCAGGACATAATGCCTGCGTAGAGCATCGGCTGTGAATATTCGAGCACCGCACTGACAGAGGGCTTTTCAACGAGCAATATCATCGGAAGCGAAAGGACGCCGACGACAAAAAACTGCAGGCACGACATCTTTACGCAGTCTACACGCGGAGCAAAATGGTCGATGACTATGATATGAACTGAAAAAAGCACCGCACAGAGAAGCGTGACGGCTTCTCCCGCACCAAAGGAAAGCGAGCCCAGGATACTGCCGACAGGATCTGACAAGTCAAAGGACGCCTCCGCTCCAAGACAAAGCATATAAAACCCCAAGACCGCCAGCAATACGCTCACCCATATAGCTTTTCCGACGTTTTTCTTCATTATTATATATATAAGCGGCACGATAACGATATAAAGCGCAGTTATAAAGCCGCACTTTCCGCTTGAAACTCCGAGATTGAGGCCGAGCTGCTGCAAGGTAGAAGCGGCAAACAGCACGATACCGCAGGATATACCTCCGATAAAGAGTGCCTTGTCGTTTTTCGTTTTTTCGCGTCTCACGAGTCGCATTACCGCGATCACTACGAGCAGTCCCGCAGATCCTACAAACGAACGCAGACCGTTAAAGGAAAACGTACCGAGAGCACCGCCGACCGCTTGTGCGACGAACGAGCTTCCCCACACGACCGCCGTGAGAAGAAGCAAAGCATTACCAAACATATTTTTTTTAGTCATTATACCCACCGTTTTGTTTTATAATATTGAAAACGAATTTGCTTTGTGTTAAAATGCTTATAAGAGATATTGTCAAGCGGTAACGCCAAACGGCGCCCGCATCCCAAACTAACGCTATAAAGTATATCACAATCGCGCACATAACACAATAGCAACGGTCAAAAATAATAACAAGGCGGCAAAACTATGTTTTCACTTTTTACGAGAAAGAAAAAAGAAGGCACGAAAGCGTTCCGACGCGAAATGGCAGAACGCATCAGCGGAAAGCGCATCCGCTACGTCACCGAAAGAATAGACGGCATTGAAGAAGTCATCGGCAAGGATGGTTGCATTTCCATAAAGGGAGACGAGCTCATCGTCAGCACCTACGCCAAAAACAATATGCGTTGCAAGATAGACGAGATGGACGCGGCGGAGCTGCTCTCAAAGGACGGCGTCGTCATCACCGCCCCCGACATTGAGCGAGGCGGAGAGGTACATACCGTCATCGCGCATTACGTCTATTACAGATAAGGATATACGGAGTTATATAATAATATGAAGGATACCACGTTTACTCTCGGTGGAATACTCCACGCGCTAAAGGGTACGAAGCGTCAAAAAACCGCGGCGCTCATACTCGCGGGAGGTTCAGGCACCCGCATGGGAGGTGCTGTCACAAAGCAGCTGATGACTCTCTCGGGAAAAAGTGTGGTCGCGCACACTCTCACCGCATTTGAGGAATGTCCGTACGTTGACGAGATCATAGTCGCGGCAAAAAAAGACGAAATTCCGCTCTATTCGGAGCTTAAAGAAAAATACGGCATCAGCAAGCTCAAAGCTGTATGCGAGGGCGGTGCTGACAGACAGGAGAGCGCGTACAGAGCATTCGGGCTGATAAGCGATGATATGCGATTCGTTGCCATTCACGACGCGGCAAGATGTCTTATCACCCCAAAGCAGATAGAACGGGTAATAGTTGAAGCGTTCGCTTCAAACGCTGCAATTGCCGCTTCACCGTCAAAGGACACGGTGAAGATCACGCAAAACTCAAAAATAGTGGATACTCCCGACAGAAAGCTCGTCTGGAATGCTTCAACTCCTCAGGTCTTCAAAACGGAGCTGTACAGAGTATGCATATACAAGGCGATCGAGGACGGTGTCACCGCTACCGACGACTCCGCACTCGCCGAGAGGCTCGGTTTTGCCGTCAACGTCGTAGACGTCGGATATGAAAATATCAAGATCACGACGCCGATCGACGTTTTGGTAGCACAAGCCATTCTCGACAAAAGAAAAGAAGACGCAAAGGAGAGCTAAAGATGAGAATAGGACAAGGTTACGACGTTCACCGTCTGGTCGAGGGGCGAGAGCTCTTCATCGGAGGAGTCAAGATAGATCATCCGCTCGGACTTCTCGGTCACTCGGATGCAGACGTACTGCTCCACGCGATAAGCGACGCCATACTCGGAGCGGCGGCTCTCGGGGACATAGGCGCACACTTCCCCGACACCGATCCGCAATACAAGGGAGCCGACAGTTTAAAGCTCCTCCGGCTCTGCTCCGAGAAAATAAAAGCAAAGGGCTACAAGGTAATAAACGTCGACGCCACCATAATTGCACAAGCTCCGAAAATGCGCCCGCACATCGATGAGATGCGAAAAAACATCGCAAAGGCGCTATCCATCGACGTAGACTGCGTCAACGTAAAAGCAACTACCGAGGAAAAGCTCGGTTTCACAGGCAGATGCGAGGGAATTTCCTCGAGTGCCGTTTGTCTTATCGATAACTTATAAAAAAACCGCCGTGACAAAGCACGGCGGAATATATAAAGCGGCAGAGGAAAAACGATCTGACCACGACTTCCCGACTACTAAACTTCCCTTTTTCCCTCAAAGCCGCGCACTCTACAATAACAATATATGGTCACTTTTAATTCTCGTGAGAAAAAGACCAAAAAAAGAAAGGACGTATAATATGGTCATCATTTCCCCCTCTCTTCTCGCCGCTGACTTTTCCGCATTGCGCGACGAGGTAAAAAGCATAGACGAGGCAGGTGCCGAGTGGTTGCATCTTGACGTAATGGACGGCGCGTTCGTGCCTAACATTTCCTTCGGAGCTCCCATCATCTCTGCGCTCCGCCCCCACTCCGATATATTCTTTGACGTTCACCTCATGATAGAGGAGCCCATCAGATATATCGACGATTTTGCCCGAGCGGGTGCGGATATGATCACCTTTCATATTGAAGCTACCGACAAGATCACCGAAACCATCGATAAGATCAAAGCCTGCGGTAAAAAGGTCGGAATATCAATAAAGCCAAAGACTCCCGTAGACGCTATCCGCGACTTTCTCCCTTACGTCGATATGGTGCTCGTCATGACGGTCGAGCCCGGATTTGGCGGTCAGAAGTTTATGGCGGATATGATGCCGAAGCTCGCACAACTCTCGGAATACAGAGATAAGCTCGGTTACGATTATCTCATCCAGGTCGACGGCGGGATCAACGCCGACAACGCCCCCATCTGCACCTCAAGCGGTGCCGACGTGCTCGTTGCAGGTTCCTCCGTATTTGGCAAAGCTGACAGGACCGCGGCCGTTAAGTCGCTTAGAGACTGAAAATAAAAAAAGAAAAGCATCTTGCACCTCCTCGCTAAGAGGGGGACAAGATGCTTTTTTATTTTCTCTTTGAGGGGAGCTTTAGCTATTAAAGCTCAACGTAGCTCACGACGTTGCCCGCCGCCGCCATTTTTTCCTGCAAGGACTTGACGTCGATATCACGGACGGATACTCCCGCCTTGACCGCCATAGCAGCCGCACGTCCTGCCGCCTCACCGGTCAAGCAGCATACGGGAATAACTCTCGTTGCCTTCCACGCCTCGCCCGCACTGCCGATAACTCTGCCCGCAGCGAGCAGATTGTCACAGGAGGGGGAGTAGAGAGTACGGTAAGGAACCTCGTACCACTGACCTCTGCGAGACGGACGGAAATCGCCAAAGCTACCGATGGAATCGTCAAAGTGCTTGTACATATCTTCCTCGGTGATCGTATATTCGCCCATTATGTGACGCGTCGTTCTGAACTGCGCCATCATCGGAATGGAAACGAACTCCCCTGCGTTTCTGTCAAGGGTCTTTAGCTTATCAAGGAGCATCGTCTGTCCTGCGATAAGATACATATTTACGTCGTCACTCGTAACGCCCTCGAGTAGCGGAACGTCCTCAGGCTGATTTCCGCCCGTCATCGTAGCACCCGTAAGCAGCCACTTGCGTACCGTTCCGAGTCTGAGATCGTCCTTGTTCTGAAAATCAAGATAGTGAGAGGTGTAGGACATAAAGTTCTGTCCCGTCTCACACTCGCATCCGAAGCGGTGGAACACGTCAGCATCACCTGATGCGTCGATTATCGTCTTACATTCAAAATACTCGCATCCGCTCTTTGTCTCGCAAAGAACGCCGCTTATATGTCCATTCTCTCCCTGCGGATAGGTCGCAAGAGTATCAAATCTGACGACTACTCCCGCATCCTTTAACATTCCGAGCATAGCAACTGCAAACGCAGTGGGAGAATAGTGAGTAACGTAACGGCGCTTTTTCATATTTCCAAGCTCCGAGCAACCGTTGTTTCTCCAATCGTCAGCCAGATCGTCTCCACCGTATTTGATCGATTCGTAGAGCATCAAGTCGGATCGTAG
>JAZQXE010000126.1:0-35301 GCA_045632705.1 Eubacteriales bacterium
AGATGCAGTCCGAGGCAGGTGCAGCAGGTGCCGTTCACGGCTCTCTCGCAGCAGGTGCTCTCACGACTACCTACACAGCTTCTCAGGGTCTTCTTCTTATGATCCCCAATATGTATAAGATCGCCGGAGAGCTTCTCCCCAGCGTATTCCACGTTTCCGCTCGTTGCGTAGCTACGCACGCGCTCAACATCTTCGGAGATCACTCCGACGTTTACGCTTGCCGTCAGACAGGTTTTGCTATGATGGCAGAGTCTAACCCTCAGGAAGTTATGGACCTCGCTGCAGTAGCGCACCTCGCTACTATCAAGGGTAGAGTTCCCGTACTTAACTTCTTCGACGGTTTCCGTACCTCTCACGAGATACAGAAGATCGAGACCTGGTCTTTCGACGATCTCCGTGAGCTTGTTGACTACGACTCCGTTGCTGCTTTCCGTAAGAGAGCTATCAACCCCGAGCATCCCGTACTCCGCGGCTCTGCTGAAAACGGTGATATCTTCTTCCAGCACAGAGAAGCATGCAACAAGTTCTACGACGAGTTCCCCGCTATCGTTGAAGAGTACATGAACAAGGTAAACGAGAAGATCGGTACCGACTACAAGCTCTTTAACTACTACGGTGCTCCCGACGCTGAAAGAATCATCGTCTGCATGGGCTCCTTCTGCGACGTTGCTGAAGAGGTTATCGACTACCTCGTAGCACAGGGCGAGAAGGTTGGTCTTGTTAAGGTAAGACTTTACAGACCTTTCGTAGCTTCCAAGCTCATCGAAGCTATCCCCCAGACCGCAAAGAAGATCGCCGTTCTTGACAGAACCAACGAGCCCGGCTCTCTCGGTGAGCCTCTCTACATTGACGTTGTTACCGCTCTTGCTCAGGCAGGCGTCAACGCAAAGGTAGTCGGCGGTAGATACGGTCTCGGTTCCAAGGATACTACTCCTGCAAGCGTATTCGCTACGTTTGAGAACCTCAAGCTCGATGCTCCCAAGAACAACTTCACTATCGGTATCGTTGATGACGTTACTAACACCTCTCTCGACGAAAAGCCTGCTCCCGACACCGCTGCAAAGGGTACTATCTCCTGCAAGTTCTGGGGTCTGGGCGGCGACGGAACCGTTGGTGCAAACAAGAACTCCATCAAGATCATCGGTGACCATACTGACAAGTACGTTCAGGCTTACTTCCAGTACGACTCCAAGAAGACCGGCGGCGTTACCATTTCTCACCTTCGTTTCGGTGACTCCCCCATCAAGTCTCCTTACTACGTAACTAAGGCAAACTTCGTTGCTTGTCACACACCTTCTTACCTCCTCAAGGGCTACAAGATCGTTAACGACGTTAAGCCCGGCGGTACCTTCCTTCTCAACTGCCAGTGGAATGCAGAGGAGCTCGAGGCTCACCTTCCCGCAGACGTTAAGAAGTACATAGCTGAAAACGATATCAACTTCTATACCGTTGACGCTATCACCAAGGCAAAAGAGATCGGAATGGGCAAGAGAACGAACACCATTCTCCAGTCCGCATTCTTCGCTCTTGCTAACATTCTCCCCATCAACGAGGCAGTTGACGCTATGAAGTACATGGCAAAGAAGTCCTACCTCAAGAAGGGTGAAGCAGTAGTTGAAATGAACTACAAGGCTATCGACGCAGGTGTCGAGGCTATCGTTAAGATAGACGTTCCCGCAGCTTGGAAGAACGCAACCGACAACGGTGCTGACGAGCTCTTCACCGAGGGACGTCCCGAGATCATCAAGTTCGTTAACAACGTGGTTACTCCCGTTAACAAGATGAACGGTGATGCTCTGCCCGTTTCTGCATTCGTTGACTACGTAGACGGTACCTTCCCCCAGGGATCTTCCGCATTCGAGAAGCGCGGCGTTGCAGTTGACGTTCCCGTATGGAATCCCGATACTTGTATCCAGTGTAACAACTGTGCTTTCGTATGTCCTCACGCAGCTATCCGTCCTTACGCTCTCACGGCTGAGGAAGCAGCAGCAGCTCCTGCTGACACCAAGTATACTGCAAAGCCCATACTCAAGACAGATTACAAGTTCACTATGGCTATCAGTCCTCTCGACTGTATGGGATGTACTCTTTGCGTTAAGGCTTGTCCCGTTGCCGCAAAGAACCCCGAAAACGCTCCTATCGCTATGACAAGCCAGGCTTCTCAGCTCGCTCAGCAGCCCGTATTCGACTACTGTGTAGCTAAAGTTTCCGAGAAGGACGACATCATCAACGGCACTATCAAGGGCAGCCAGTTCAAGCAGCCTCTGCTTGAGTTCTCCGGCTCTTGTGCAGGATGTGCAGAGACCTCTTACGCTCGTCTCATCACTCAGCTCTTCGGCGAGAGAATGTACATCTCCAACGCTACCGGATGTTCTTCTATCTGGGGCGGCTCCGCTCCCGCTACTCCTTACACCGTAAACAAGGAGTCCGGATGTGGTCCCGCATGGGCTAACTCCCTCTTTGAGGATAACGCAGAGCACGGTCTCGGTATGGCTCTCGGTCAGAAGGCTATCCGCGACAAGCTCATCTCCAAGGTTAGCGAAATGGCAGCTTCCGACAAGGCTACCGAGTCCTTCAAGGCTGCAGCTGACGCTTACCTCGCAACTCTCGAGGACGGCGAAAAGAACGCTGCCGCTACAAAGGCACTCATCGCCGAGCTCGAAGCAGCAGCTAATGCAGGTTGCCCCACAGCTCCCGCTATTCTCGCTGAGAAGGAATACCTCTCCAAGAAGTCCGTATGGATATTCGGTGGAGACGGTTGGGCATACGACATCGGATTCGGCGGTCTTGACCACGTACTCGCTTCCGGTGAGAACGTAAACGTTATGGTATTCGATACCGAAGTTTACTCTAACACCGGTGGACAGGCTTCTAAGGCTTCCAACCTCGGTCAGGTTGCTCAGTTCGCAGCAGCAGGTAAGGCTATCGGCAAGAAGAACCTCGCAGAGATCGCTATGTCCTACGGTTACGTTTACGTAGCACAGATCGCTATGGGCGCTGACAAGAACCAGACGCTCAAGGCTCTCGCTGAGGCAGAAGCATACAACGGTCCTTCTCTCATCATCGGTTATGCACCTTGCGAAATGCACGGTGTTAAGGGCGGTATGAATAACTGCCAGGATGAAATGAAGAGACCAGTTGATGCAGCATACTGGCAGATGTTCAGATATAATCCCGCGTCTAAGGCTGAAGGCAAGAATCCCTTCACCCTCGACTCCAAGGAGCCTACCGCTGACTATATCGAGTTTATCAAGTCAGAGACTCGTTACAGCCGTCTCGCTCAGACCAATCCCGAAAGAGCAGCAGCTCTCTTCGCAAAGGCAGCAGAGAACGCAAAGGCTAAGTACGAGAGACTCACAAGATTCACCGAGCTCTACAAGTAATCTAAAGATTGCATAAAGCCATATAAAAAGGTGTGTCCCCCGGGACACACCTTTTTTTGCTTGTATAGTAAAAGTTTACTATACAATAAGAGGGAGACCGTTTCTCAAAGCGGTCTCCCTCTTGCTATTTCATTCTGTTATGACTTACTTAGCCTCGATAATGGACTCATCCCACATAGCAGGTGCGTCGTAGCCGAGGAGGTTTACTACGGTTGCGGCGACGTTGGAAAGACCAAACTGTCCGTTATCAGCCTTTACGCTGTAGTCGGTTCTGCCGCTTCTGTCGTAGATATAACAAGGAACGGGATTGAGGGTATGGCTGGTCTTGGACTTCATGCTTCCGTCCTTGCCGACCTTGACAGCACCCGTCTTTTTGTCCGTTTCGTACATTTCGTCTGCGTTACCGTGGTCAGCAGTGATGACGGCAATACCGCCGAGGCGGTCGATCACCTTGAGTATTCTCGCAAGCTGAAGGTCGAGCGCCTCCATAGAACACTCGGTAGCGAGGAAGTTACCCGTATGACCTACCATATCACCGTTGGGGAAGTTTACGCGCAGGCAACGATACTTACCGGACTCAAGACACTCGATGAGCTTGTCGGTGATCTCTGCGCACTTCATCCAAGGTCTCTGCTCAAAGGGAACGACGTCTGAGGGGATCTCGATATAAGTCTCAAGCTCCTCGGAGAACTTGCCCGACTTATTTCCGTTCCAGAAATAAGTTACGTGGCCGTACTTTTGCGTTTCGGAGATAGCGAGGATGCTGACTCCGCTGTTGGTGAGGTATTCACCCATCGTGTTCGTTATCTCGGGGGGATTGACGAGGTATCTGGAGGGGATGTGGAGGTCTCCGTCGTACTCGAGCATACCCGCGTAGACTACCTTGGGGAAGCGCTTGCGATCGAATTTGTCAAGGTTCTCGTCCTCAAACGCCTTTGATATCTCGATGCTTCTGTCTCCTCTGAAGTTGAAGAATACGACGCTGTCGCCGTCAAGGATCTTGCCGATAGGCTCTCCGTTTTCAGCTATAACGAAAGCTCCGAGATCCTGGTCGATAGCACCCGTTTCCTGTCTGTAGGTAACGATAGCCTCCTCGGTGCTTGCAAACTGTCTGCCCTCTCCGAGAACGTGAGTCTGCCAGCCGCGCTCTACCATAGACCAGTCTGCCTCGTAGCGGTCCATGGTGATATTCATTCTTCCGCCGCCCGATGCGATACGAGCGTCGAAGGCAGCGTCGTTTTGGGATGCGAGGAACTCCTCAAAAGGAAGAACGTAGTCGAGAGCTGAGGTCTCGCCAACGTCACGTCCGTCGAGAAGCACGTGTATTCTTACCTTTGCAACGCCCTCCGCCTTTGCGCGAGAGATCATTGCTTTGAGGTGGTCGATGTGTGAGTGAACGTTACCGTCGGAGAAGAGTCCGATGAAGTGGAGCGTCGCGTTCTTTGCGTTTTCTGCGATCTCTCTCCACGCCTTGCCCTCAAACATCTTGCCCGTTTCGATAGAATTTGACACGAGCTTTGCTCCCTGTGCGAATACCTGTCCCGAGCCGAGAGCGTTGTGTCCGACCTCGGAGTTACCCATATCGTCGTCGGAGGGCAGACCTACTGCCGTACCGTGTGCCTTGAGCTTTACCATAGGGCAGGTAGCGTTGAGCATATCAAGGGTGGGGGTGTGTGCCGCGAGGATCGCGTTTGACTCGTTCTGTGCTCCGATACCTACACCGTCCATAACGATAGTAAGAACGGGAGCAGCGGGGGTTGTGAACTTTTCCGATCTGTTAAGCGTGTTAGCCATTTTTCTTTCCTCTTTTTTATATATATAATTTTTTATTATCAGCCGTTGAATATTTTCTCGCAGTCAGCGGGAGTAAAGACGTATTTTTTGTCGCAGAAACGACACGAGACCTCAATGACCTCATCTCCGCCCTCTGCCCTGCACTCACCGAAGATCTTGTCGGCTTCCTTTTTGCCGATAGCTCTGACGGCAGCCGCAGTGCGCTCGCGCGAGCAGTCGCATACGTAGCCGACCTCGAGCTCGTCAAAGGGTGAGAAGGGTATATTTTCAAGCGCAATGCGCGCTATGTCAAGGTTTGACATTCCGTCGCGGAACATCTCCGAGACCTTGCCGAGATTTTTTGCGTTTTTCTCAAGCTGTGCCGCTACCGCATCGTCCGCAAAAGGAAGAAGCTGAACGAGCACGCCTCCCGCCGCAAGACAAGAGAGGTCTTTGTCAACGAGAACGCCGAGCGCCATGAGCGTCGGCACCTGCTCGCTCTCCGCGTAATAATGGGCGAGGTCCTCCGCTATCTCTCCCGAGATAATGTTGACCGTTCCGACGTGAGGCTCGTCTCCTCCGCAGTCGCGCACGACTCGCATCATTCCGCGGCCTACAGCGGCACTGACGTCGAGCTTGCCGTTTGCTTTTCTCGGAGGGTCGGCGAGGGGATTTTCTATATATCCCTTGACGTTTCCGTAGTAGTCGGCGGCGGCAATTATCTTGCCCGCCTCTCCGTCTCCCGCGAGAGTCACTGAAAGTCGGTCGTTCTTTTCTCCCAGCATACAACCCATCATCGAGGCACCCGTCAGAAGTCTGCCGAGGGCCGCTGTCGAGGTGGGGGCGCATTTGTGGTACTTTATCGCCTCGTTTACTATATCGGTTGAATTTATAACGTGAATACGTGCGCTGCCGTCATCCGTCATCGCTCGAAATATCGTTGCCATATTTTCTCCTCCGTCAATGCTTTTTGTTCTTTGCTACGAAAAACCAGCGCTCGCACTCGTCCGTAGCCTCACCGCCCGAGAGGTCAGCGCAAACGCGGACGGTCTCAAATCCCGAGGCGGCGAGCATATCTTTTATCTCGTCCATTTCCCAGATGCGCTCGTACTGCTCTACGTCCGTGCGCTCGTATCTTCCATCCGGCAAGCGCTCAAAGAGAGAAAGCGAAAAGCAATGCACGCGCTCATCCTCGTCTATGAAGTTCTGCCAGCCTATATAGGTGCCGTCCTGCTCGAGAATGAAATCGCTGTCTTTATAAAAGTTTTCAAATTTATACGGTGTGTTGATATCGAATATCAATAGTCCCCCCGGCATCAGATAGCATCGGTGCAAAAGATCGAAAAAGCTCGCAAGTGCCTCGCCGTCGGTTATATGATTGATACTGTCAAGGGTGCATACGCACGCATCGACCGTACCGTATAGCTCAAGCTCAGAAAGATCCTGACACAAAAACAGGATATCCGAGGAGCGTCCCGCCTCTGCCGCACGCTCGCGCGCGACGGACAGCATATCACCCGAAAGATCTACTCCCGTCATATCGTAGCCGCGGGATGCAAGCTCAAGCGTCATAGATCCCGTACCGCAGGCGGCGTCAAGTATGAGCTTTACCTCAACGTCGGAATAGCTCTCTATCATACGCTCGGCAAAATCCGCCCAGTCAGCGTAGTTTATATCACTGTTGACGCTATCGTAAAACTTTGCGACAGCTCCGTAAATGCCCTCCACGATCTCACCTCCGCTCGCATAAACGTCCATCTTATAATTTAACATATTTTACGCCGATTGTAAAGAGAAAAAACTATATTTTCCCCTTACTTTCGCACTTCTTCGGTGGGATTTGGCTTGACTTTAAACTTTTTGTATTGTATTATATAGTTAAATACTATTTATCTATAGGAGGCAGTATGAAAAGATTACTCAGCATTATTTTGATATGCAGCATGTGCGTATCACTCTGTGCGATGCTTGGCAGTTGTAACGGTGCGACGACTCCCACCGACACGTCAAGCCCGACAGACGGATCAACGGATAACTCTACGTCTACGGACAAGGCAACGGATAAGGTAACGGACGACGTTACGGACGCTGTCACGGACAGCGTTACGGACAGCGTTACAGACGATAACAAAGGAGATGAAACTTTGACAAGTTTACTTGCAGGAATCAAGCCGAAAGACGGCAAAAAGGTTCGTATAGCATTTATCGGTGACAGTATAACTGAAGGCGTCGGTGCAGGCAGCCTTGCTCAGCGCCCCATTGACGGTTACCCTGGACAGCTCCAGACTCTGCTCGGAGACGACTACGTTGTCGGTAACTTTGGTAAGGGTAGTGCTTACACCCTTGCGGCAGATAACCAGTATAACATAAAAACGGACGCGACGCTTTCCTACAAGAACACCCAACAGTACAAGGACAGTCTTAAGTTTGGCGCAGACGTCGTCGTAATAATGATGGGCGTAAACGACATACGCTCAATGTCCTGCGATGAAGCGGCGATCGAACTCAAAAAGGCACTCCGCGCTCTTGCTGATGAGTATGCGGCAATGGATACCGTACAGAAGGTCATTATCGCAACTTCCATCTACATACCCAGCTCAATAACTATCTATCAGTACTCCGACGGACCTCTTCAGGAAATTCAGAAGGCGGTTGCAAAGGAAGGCGGATACGGTCTGATAGACATCTACGGAATGACCCGCGACTATCTCAACGTAATGATGCATTACACCTCTGACATAGTACACCCCAACAAAGAGTCCTACGGTGAGATCGCAAGAGCGTATTACGCTTCTCTGATGGGCAAAGAATTTACCCCCACCGTACCCGACAAGTCAAAGACGGGCGTCGTTTACGTTAAGTCAAGCGGCGTAACGAGAGGCCTTGGCGAAACGGAGGCAACGGCTGTCAATTCTCTGGCTAAAGCAGTTGGTCTTCTGCGTGACGGTGGCGGCACGATCGTCATCTGCGGAAAGTACTCTCTTACCTACGAGGCGCATCTTCCCATACACAACGGCACTATCACGATCACGTCAAAGTATAACGGAGTTGACTACGCAAAGTCAAAAGGCGCTACTTTGGGACTGGCAAAGAACCTCTATTTCTATGGTGACTATAAGATAGAGAACATCACTGTAGTCTCCGAGCTTGCAAACGTTTTCATTACCTGTAACTACAACAACGTTACATTTGGTGACAACATCACCAACACACTCGCAACCGGCATCACCACCTACCCGCTGATACTGGTCGGCCACAACATCGCTCTGGGTGACGTTCCGTTAGAAGACATTACCCTCCACGGTACGTGCAACATCGTCGTTAACAGCGGTACGTGGGCATATCTGAGAGGCGGAAACAGAAGATCGAGTCAGAACTACCCGATCGGAACCACCGACAAGGATGCCGTACTCAATATCACGATAAACGGCGGTACCTTCAATAATCCCGCAGGAGCACAAAATCTCACGTCGGGAACGGGAATGGGTTCATTTGCTGGAACGCTCAACTTCACGATCAACGGAGGAACGTTCAAGGGTGGCGTGTATGCCGTCAGCAGAGTTGGCGGAAACTTCACCTCTACTCCCGCTGAAATGTCAGGAAAGGTCAACCTCGTCATCAACGGCGGTACTTTCAACTCAAACATTTGGGCAACTCACGACAACACCACAAAGGTTACCGGTAAGATCAGCGTAAAGGTCAAGAAGTCTCTCGCATCAAAGCTCGTTGGATTTACTGACATAACCGAAATTTAAATCTAACAAAAACGAAATGGGAAAGCTATCACTGATAGCTTTCCCATTTTTTATTATAAAAAACCCGTTCGTTATTCAAGTATCATCTCGTCGGTATTGAGAAAATCGGTCGCCGCACCGACGCTGTCGGTCGGGAAGGTCTTGCTCGCGTGGCAGGACTCACATTCAACGACGATGCTCTCGCCATCCTCACCGAAATACACGACGTAGGGGCCCGTCTCGCAGTCACAGTGGATGCGTCCCTCACATTCAAGCTCGCGCACGACGAAATTGACGACGTCGTAAACGTGGGCGTCGGGCAGTTCCTTTCTCTCTTCGTCCGAGTGGAATATATGCTCGGGATCTATACCCGCTTCCTCGAGCATCGTGCGGAGCTGCTCGGCACTTCTCTCCAGCGCCCCCGAAACGTCCGCCTGACCGCCGAGAAAGCAGATATCGAGTCCGCTTGCGTGGCAGGGGAGCAAAAAGAGCTTGTTTGAAAAGAAAAGCTGCTCGGTTATCGTATAGTTGTGGGGCGCACGGCAAACGAGGCAAGGCACCTCGATACGCACCTTTCCGTCCTTTGACTTTGTGAGTGACATACTGCTGTTTTGGCACTGGCATTTGAGCACGAGTCTGTCAGCGTTAAGTCTGAAAACACCGACCAGGCTCATTATTCCGCTTCCGCAATGGGGACAGCGGTAGGCTATCGTAGTCTCGTTTTGTTCAATTATCATCTATCTATCATCCTTTTTATCAATCGTTGCCGTCTGACAGATCTTCCTTGGTCTTGCCCGCTTCTACTGCGGCGACCGCTTTCAGATGCTGTGCGTAGGTTTTTGAAAAGATATTATATCCGTCGTTGTCGGTTACAAAGTAGTAGTAGTCCGAGGAAATGGGGTATATGGCGCACATTATCGCTTCATAACCCGGGTTGCATATAGCTCCGGGGGGATAACCCTCGTAAATACGCGTATTGTAGGGGCTGTCCGTCTTCAGCTCCTGCTCACCGATATTCTCGGGGCGTTTGCCCGTCAGCAGCTCCACCGCGTACGCAGTCGTGGCGTCGCTCTCAAGCTTGGGGTAATTTTTCGGGTCGCTGAGTCTGTTTACGAAGACGGACGCGACATACTCGTAATCCTCGTAGTAGTAGGTCTCCTTTTGCACGATAGAGGCTATCGTGATTATCTGGTCCATAGTAAAGCCCGCTTCAGCCGCGTCCTCCTTCATCTCCTTTGAGAACTTGGAGTCGAAGTTTTCAAGCAGCTTGTATATTATCTGCGTTTCCTTGGAGTCGGAATAGAAGTCGTAGGTATCGGGGTAGAGATATCCCTCGAGTCTGTATATACGCGCCTCGGTGTCCGCCTCGTTTACTTCCTTTATAAATTCAAAGTACTCGGAATAATCAAAGGTGTTTATAGCCTCAATAAAGCCCTCCTCGGTGCCTATTCCGGCCTCTGTAAATATCCTGATGATATCAAAGACGTTCGAGCCCTCGGGAATCGTGAGTCTCACTATCTTTCTCTCAAACACAGGCATAAACGCCATACAGAGTCGGTCGTAATTCATCATAGCGGAAAGACTGTAAGTGCCCGCAACGATATCCTCTGCCGACACGTCCTTGAGCTTTGCATACGCCAAAAAGACGGCAGGGTAGTTTATTATCCCGTTTTCGTGGAGTATATCCGCCATCTGCTCGACCGTGCAGTTTTCGGGAATAGTGACCTCAACGATGCTATCGTCCTTGACGAGTGCAAAGACGTCGTTTCCGACGACGATAATGCCGATAGCTAAAAACAGAGATACGACGACGACGACGGTCAGATATACTGCCGCCTTCAGCACTCCCGAAACGAGCGTGGGGGTGGCAGGGGACTTTACCTCGGTCTGCTCGTCGGCATCGGGCAACACGAACTCGTCCGATCCCCTCTCGCGTATACTTGAGCTTGTCGGACGCGGAACGGCACGCGACTGCTTGGTCTTGTCATTTTCTGTATTGTCGGAGGTCTGGCGGGACGGTGTTATGTTTTTGTTTTCGTTAGAGTTGTTCATACCGAGTCTCCTTTATTTCTGATTAAGTATCAATGCGGCAACCGCAAAGATAACGATGCACACAAGCGACATTGGAGAGAGCAGAGCCGTGAAAAAGGCTACCGTACCGCCGCCGTGTTTATATTTTTTAACGTACGAGCTGTCAGCCCCCCTCTTTGCATACGCTTGGTACATTCTCTCACATTCGCCAAAGGTAAGTATGCACAAAACGAGCAGAAGCACCGCAAGCAAAATAACGACGAGCGTCGCGTCCGCGAGCGCTCCCGTCGCGGCTCTCACCGTCTGCGCTCCGAAAAGCACGAAGAGATTGTAGGAAAAATGCACGAGCATCGAGGCAAATACGGATCCCGTCGCGTACAGACACATACAGAGAACGAGCCCCGACAAAACGTAAAAGGGTAACAATGCAAGATCGAAATGTATCATCGAAAAGAACAAGGTGCTGATCAAAACGGCACTTGGCACGGATGAGTTCTGATATTCGCTGAGTATTACCGATCGGAACAAAAGCTCCTCGCATATTGCGGGAATGAGCGCAAAGCACACGACGTAATACGCCGTGTAAGCTCCGCCCGAGCCCGTCGGCGTTTCTCCAACCGAGAAATAGACACCGCCAAGTCCGAGAGCACTGAGCAGCATACTCATCACGATGAGAGTCAGCGCGCAAAGCACGGTAAACATTATCTTGTCCGGGGAGAACAAGCGTACGCGCAGGGTTTGTTTCATATCAAGGGATCTGTACCTGATATAAAAGACGGTCGGAAGCATAAAAGCGACCAGCTGCATTGAGGAAAGCGAGAGATATCTCTCGGTAGCGTCAGAGAGTCCCGACAGGTCTATCGACCGCGTAATGAGAAGGAAGATATACACCACGGCAACCAGCAGAGGGGCTGTGAACGTATGAGATAGCACTACGTCCGATATGCGCTTTTCCTTTATCGTACGAATGTTTATCATACGTGCGGGATGCGCACTTCCCTCTCTCGCGGCTTTATCCGACACTCTCACTTGACGCGGGGACGGATCCTTTTTCGTTACGTTCCGTTCCCTGCCCTGCTTGTTGGGTGCGGTGTGCGCGGAAACCTTTTTTTGGGGCATAGTTCTACCTCCCTTCTTTTTCGTTTTTTATATTCGCTCGTGTCAGCCCTGAACTCTGTTCTTTATCGCCTGTGCCGTCTCGTCTCCGCAAAGAGCGCGGATGATCTCAACTGCAAAGGGGAATGCATTGCCCATTCCTGCTGCCGTAATGAACTTGCCGTCTCTCTCGACCTTGTTTTCGGGGTTAATGATAGCACCCTCAAGATACTGACGGAAGTCGGGGTATGCGGTAGCGTGACGGCCGACGAGCAGTCCTCTCTTTCCGAATACCATAGGTGCGGCACAGATAGCGGCAAGGTAAGCGTCGTCATCGAGTGCCTTTTTTATCAAAGCGTCGGTGAGAGGATGCTCATCGCACTTGTAAGCTCCGGGAAGTCCACCCGGGAACATAAGCAGGTCTATCTTGTCCTCCGAGGCGAGCGCTTGCTCTGCCGTTATATCGCAATCAATGGGGTGAGAGCATGTGCATCCGCGGGGCTTCATATCCTCGAGAGCCACGAACTTTACGGGGAGCTTTGCTCTGCACATAAGGTTGTAGGGGGTGAGTGTTTCGATCTCTTCAAATCCGTTTGCAAGTACGATGTATATCATAATATTCCTCCGTATTATAAAAAGCTTTCTATCAAACGTATATTATATCACGCAAGTGGTCGTTTGTCAATTTTGAGCAGAGTCGGAATACGCCTCGCACAGTGCTCTGTGATCTATCTTTCCCACCTTCGTCTCGGGGAAAGAGTCAAGCACGCGGATAGCGCGCGGCATACTGTATTTTAGTACCCGTCCGTCGAGCAAAGCGTAGATAGCGTCTCCCAGCTCCTGCTCGGAGAGCTGACATCCGCGCCTTTTTTTGATAAACAGTACGGTGTGGGGGGTGGGCGAGTCGAAATATTCGAGTGCGGCATCCGCAACCTCGTCAACGTCCGAGGCGATCTTTTCTATCTCGGTGGGGTATACGTTCATTCCGCTTATCTTGAACATACGCTTTTTCCTTCCACGCAGGAAAAGAAATCCGTCCTCGTCAAGATATCCGAGGTCTCCCGTACGCACCCATATCTCACCGTCGATCTCGATCATGGCGGCAGAGCTGGCGTTGGGATCGGCAAAATATCCGTTCATGAGAGTATCTCCCGTCACGTACACCTCACCGACGCTGCCCGTTGGAAGCGGGTGCATCTCTTCGTCTCTTACCGTTATCGAGATACCGTCGAGCGCACGTCCGACAGAGCCTGCTCTCGAGGCGGCTCTCGTGTTTACCGAGCAGACGGTAACGGTCTCGGTCAGCCCGTACCCCTCGAGCATCCTGCACTCCGAGCCGCACTCGCGCATGAGAGCGTCAAACTCTGTTATGAGTGCGGGCGGGACGTTGTCTCCGCCGACGAAGCAGTTTTCAAGCAGGTCAAGCCGAGAGGACTTGAAATCGGGGTGCTCGGTCAGCTTTCTATACAAAAGCGGCACGCCGATGATCATATTTATTTTTCCCTGATCTATCCATTTTATTATCTTGTCCGCGTTGAACTTCATCATAAGCGAAGCCGCCGCACCGTGTGAGAGCGGAGCGTGTATGCCCATTCCCAGCCCAAAGCCGTGGAAGGTCGGGAGCACCGCGAGCATTGCCTTTCCCTCGGCACTCGCACCGAGGATGCCCTCTACCTTCTCCGACAGGCACTCGATAGCGGAGTCGGAAAGCTCGATTATCTTCGGCTCTGCGGTCGTGCCGCCCGAGTGGAGATAAACGGAGGTAGCGTGTGCATCCCTATCCGAGACGCGCGCAACGGGAGATGAGCGGCGGTAGGCCTCAAGATGCTTGATATTTTTTGTGTGCGGAGCACGCTTGTATTTCAAATAAAAGAGATGACGGGCGAAAAAGGACACCTCGTACATTGGATTGACGAAAAAGAAGGTATCGCCGCACTCGCGCATCTCTTTTGCGTTTTCCTGCCACGCCGTTTCGAGAAGCACCGCAAAATGCGAGCCGACGCGCGCCATACTCTCGCGTATCTTTTCGTAAGAGGAGAGCGGATGCAGTATATTCTGCACCGCACCGATAGCATCAAGGGCGTAGAAGAGGTAAACGGTCTGGGGCAGATTTGGCAGGGCGACGGTGACTACGTCCCCCTCGCGCACGCCACATTCACCGAGATACTGCGCCATACGCTCAACTCGCAAAAGAAGTGTCGCGAAGCTTATTTCTTCCTTTTCAAAATATACGGCATTCAGTCCCGAATCCTCGTATCTTTTTATGCTTTTATAAAGTGTTGACATTACTTTCTCCGAAACAAAAATCAGAAATGGTAGCCGAGCGCCATGAGCAGCGCTCCGAGGATAACGGGAATTATCCCCTGATGAAGCACGTAAACGGGCAAGCTGTGTCTGCCGATAAAGGAGATGAGCCCGTTTTTATATTCAAGTGAAAACAACGAACGGCGCTCGCGGTAGAGCTGTTTTCCCAAAAATACGCCGATGAATATCTGTCCGCAGTTCAAGAATACGGGGAAAGAGTCACCGCCGCACATAACGGTGCCAACGGCACTGTCTATTACTTGCGAGAAAAGCTCGCTCGTATTCGGCGTGACGTATGGTACGTCTACTCCGACGATGAAAGCTCCGACTGCGGTAGATAAAACGCCAAGGACGAGATACACCCATTTATTCCCCGTTATCCTCTCGATGACGCCTACGGCAATAATGCCAAAGGCAATACAATGGAGCACCCCGAACAGAATAACGAGATCCATCTCACCCGTCGCAACGCCCACGACACCCGTCACCGCACTGAGAAGCAAAGCGACGAGGGCGAGCTTCAGGCCTCTTTTAATATTGCTCCTTGAAAAAGAGCAGGATATACCGACCAGAGCAAGAAATACGAACACGACGACGTACCTCACGCCCAGACGCACGTCCCAGCTCCAATAGTCACGGGAGAACAGAAAGAGCGTTCTGCCTATTCCCTCGTAGCCGGGGTAGTTTTCAAACACTCCCGGGAAAAGTCCCCACAAGTCGAACATCGCGTGGTCAAATATCATAAGGAATACCGCAACGGCACGGAGCAGGTCAAGCTCGTATATTCGGTCAGTAAGTCGTTTTTTATTCATTTTCCCCTCCGAAAGAGGACGGCAGATAAAGCGTCTGCACGTCACCGTCGTCGCGCATAAGCAGGGCGCGGTTCTTGAATTTAAAAAGTAAAAGGTACGCTAAATACGAGTCAGCGCTGCATCCGCCGAGGTGCATACCGAACAACAGCGAAAAGATAAAGAAGAAAAACGGACTCGAAAAGTAGAGCAGTGAAAGTACGGGAATATAAAGTGCGCTGAAAAGCAAAAGCGGCGCACAGAGGGCGGCAAGTGCCGTCCGTCTGTAAACGTATATTCCTTTTACTCCGCAGTAAGCACAGCTGACGCTGATACCGAAGGTGAGCTTTTCCCCGGTCGTTAGCTTGTACACCGCACCGTGAACGAGCTCGTGAAGCACGACGTACGCCACCATAACGAATATAAGCGCAATATATCCCGTCATCAGCTCGTTTATGCTATCTGCTCTCCACTCTTTGCCCGTTAAAGTCAAAAGAGCTAAGCTCGCCAAAAGCACGAGCAAGAACGCGACGAGACTCGCTGCGCTAAATGCCAGCGCCGTTTTTTTGTTTTTGGCGTCTATCGTAAAAGCCTTACAGTAGGTGTCGGGCAACGTCTTTTCATGCGTTTTTTTCATTTTATTTCTCCGAATCAAAAATGCAACTGCCGCGCTTGTACGTCCGCACGACCTTTACCTCTCTTATATTCTCGCACGGAATACTCGTCGGATCTCGGTCGAGCAGTACCATATCGGCGTATTTGCCGACCTCGAGCGTCCCTATCTCGTCCTCAAGAAAATACTGATAGGCGGCGTTTGCCGTAACGGCTCGGAGTGCTTGTGCGGCGCTCACACGCTCGGACGCGGCAAGCTCCACACCGTCTCGCGTGACGCGGTTGACGGCACACCACACGCTCTCTATCATATCGGGACGGATAACGGGCGCATCCTGATGAAAGGTGTAGATCACGCCCTCGCGCACGGCACTGCCGACGGGGCTGATATACATTCCGCGCGCCTCTCCGAGATTGCGCAGATGCGTATCTCCCCAATGGTAGCAATGAGCTACAAAGAAGGATACGACAGCCCCAAGTGCCGCCGCTCTCGGTATCTGATCTCGTCCCATAAGCTGAGCGTGTATCAGAGTGGGGCGAAGAGCGGAAAGTATCGGATATTCTGCCGAGGTTATTTCAAGGCATCGCAAAAACTGCTCGATCGCCGCGTCTCCGTTTGCGTGCATTATGATCTGCGTTTTATTTCTTGCGGCGGCTCTGAAGGCGTCACACACCTCCTCGTCCGTCTTGTGTGCTCTGTACGAGTCACCGCCGACGTACGCTTCCCTCACCCACGCGGTGCGGAGCTGGGGGGAGCCGTCAAGTAAAAATTTTATACCGCCGATACGTACGCGATCGTCTTTTTTATATTTTGAATATCTCGGCGCGAGCTTTTCGTAAGCAACGCCTCCTCCGACGTATCCGATAATATCCTGAGGAATACCGCCGTCGCGCACGAGCATATCGTAGATATCGAGATTTCTCTCTCCGACAAATCCGTCCTGCACGGTCGTAATGCCGTAAGAGGCGTAAAGCTGCGAGGTGCGCGCAAACCCATCGTATATTCTCTCAAGAGAAAGCTTCGGCACTCGTGCCATTGCCCGCGAATACGCCCCCTCGAGAAGATACCCCGTGAGCTTGCCGTCCTTTTTTTCTATATTCACATCCTCGGTCTCCGCGGTGATTCCGACAAGATCAAGAGCTGCAGAATTGAACAGTGCCATGTGACAGCTCTTGTGCCGCAGCACGAGGGGATTGTGCGGGGTGAGACGGTCTATTTCTTCTATACTCGGATTTTCAAAATGCGGGAGCAAAGACTGGTCGTAGTCGTTTGCCACTATCCACTCGCCCGCTCCGACGCCCCTTTCTTCAATATACGACTCAAGCATCGCACGCATATCCGATACGCTGCGGGCGCCGTACACGCTCGCCTGCGAGGCGTTTGCCGCCATTTGAGTAAAGTGACCGTGTGCGTCTATAAACGCGGGCATGAGCGTACCGTCAAAGTATATTATCCGAGCGTCCGACGCCTCGCGGAGAAGCTCATCCCTGCCACCTACGGCAAGAATAACGCCATCTTCCTCAAGCAACGCCTCCGCACGAGCGGGATCTGCCATAGTAAGTATATTTCCGAGGTACAGAGTTTTCATTCTCTCACCGTCCCATTCCGTTTCCGATCTCCTCCGACACCTCGGAGGGCAGTGGTCGGTTTGCGTCGTTTTTTTCTTCTCTCGTTTCTTCAAAGGAAAGCAACAGTACGGCACCGAGCACCGCCGCGATACCGAACAGTGCCGCAAGTCCTATCTGCTCACCGAGCAGAGCGGCACCGAATATTGCCGCCGACACGGGCTCTACTATCGCCATAGCGGAGCAAGTACCCGCAGGCAAAGTCCGCAGAGCCGAGGTATAGCAGATATACGGCAAAACGAAGGTAACGACGCCAAGTGCCGCAAGAGTCGGCAAAAGCACCGCAGGCGAGCCGAGTGCTATCCTGCCGAGGCTCACCGCGTCACACAAGCAAAGAGCGAGTGCCGACATAAAAAGAAAAGTATAGAGAGTCGTGCTAACGGGCGGAATACCCCGACGCAGGGCTATCTTCGTCAATATGTTGTAAGCACCGTAGCTGACGCCCGACGCAACTCCGAATAAAATTCCGACTCCGTCAAAGCGCGCACCGCCGATAATGCCCGAGACGAGCACACATCCGAAAAGCATAAGGACGACTGCCGTTATCTTCATTTTCGAAAAGCGCTCACCGAAAAAGAGTACCGAATACACCGCAACGTATATGGGCGCGGCGTACATCAATATGACCGCAGTCGAAACAGAGGTGAGCTGCATCGCGCGAAAATAACAACTGCCGACGAAAAACAGTGATATTCCCGCCGCCGCGAGAAGCAACAAGTCGCGCATGCGCACCCGAAACGCCCCTCTGTCAAAGAGTACGGCGTAGACGAGCATACATAGAAATGAAACGACGCCTCTGACCGCCGTCATCTGCACGGTCGTGATACCGTAAGCGGAAAGCGAGGAGACGAAAAGTCCCGACGTTCCCCACAGTATCCCTGCAGCTATAATAAATAAAAGTGCCTTTTTTTGCATCTTATCAATATTCAAGGAATACGGCACGCTCGTTCCCCGCACTGTTGGGGGAATGGAGGCTTATCATTCGCTTGCCCTCAAGGGTCTTGAAGAGCATAGCGTGTCCGCCGTCAAAATCGTATCGGCTGCCAAGGTGCTCCCACTTTGAAAACAGACTGTCCGCCTGTGCCTCGAGCACCATATACCTGCCGTTGCAGTAGCTCGACCATATCATACGGAGCTTGCCCCCTTCGCGCCAGAAAAACGGCCCGTCGGTGACGTTCTTTCCGTCTCTGTACGCGGTGACCGCAGGCTCGTCGCTCGCTCTGAACAAAAGCACGGCATCACCTACCGCCTCTTTCAAATCAGGAGATAGTCTCTGCGCGCAGATCTCACCGTCGCCAACCTGCACCCACTCGTGACAGAATACCATATAGGGCACGCCATCCTCAACGAGCAGAGTACCGTCAAGACATTCCCATCCCTCGGGAGTAACGGGACGCTCGAGGATAGGGGTGAATTTTCCGCTCGGCGTATCCGAGACGAATATCTCGGTCGTTCTGCGTCTTCCGTTTGCCTTTACGCTGCCGAACAAATAATATTTGCCGTTATATTTATGTACCTCGGGCGCCCAGAAATCTCTGTTTGCCCAAAAGTCTATCTCACCGCCGTCAAAGACCACGATCGGCTCCTCAAAGTTTTCAAGGTCTGCCGTCTTATACACCGAGAAGGTATTGTAAGCGGCAAGAGAGCCGGGAGCGAGGTCGGTCGTTCCGTACATCCAATAACAGCCGTTCTCCTCGTCGGTAAGTATATAGGGATCGCGTATTCGGATATCTTCCTTTTTCAGCATGGGATTGTCTCCTTCGTTTTCATAGCGTACGTCCTTTTAATTATTTGTCTTCTTTACCGTTTCTCGCACAACTCGCGGTAGGCGTTTGCGTAGCGAGTGCCAAACTCACGAAGCGAGCGTGAGTCAAAATGTATGCCGTCAGCCTTGAGCTTCAGCCCCTCTGCCGAAACGAGCGCACAATTCTCAAGTGTCAGAGCAATATCGCGGTACTGTGCGTTTAATATCTGCGCGCGGTCTGCTATCTTCCAGCCCTCGCTGATATGCTCGGATATCTCTCCAATAATAAGGGGCAGATGCTCTGCACGCAGCTGCTCGCGCAGCGTCGTTATCATACGGATGAACTTTTCCTTGTGCGCCAAAACGCTCTCGAGCGTATGGCAGTCACTCTCGCCCTGATGCCAGATGATACCCGCAAGACGCGAGGTGCGCATCGCAAGGCGCGCCTGCATCAGCGCATGGTCGTAAAGTATCTCCCCCGGCATCCATTGGGATATTCTCGTTCCGCCGTCGGCACAAGGGATAAGTCCGACCTTTTTCCCCGTGTACCTTGCCACCTCGTCGGCAAAGCTCGCACCGAGGCAAACACCGCTGTGAAATTTCACGTCGAACACCGCTCTGTCGGGGTTTATCGGCTCGCTCATAGTCTGCCATCTTCCCATACGGAGCATATAACAGTCGGGGTTGGTTATCTTTTCAACCTCACCAAAGTCTCCACGTCCCGCCATATTCGACTGTCCTATCATCAGAAAGGAAATTATTTGCGTGTCATTTTCGTTTATTCCGTCTTTTATCATAACTGTTTTACCTCACTCAATTTATGGCGCAACCGATCCACGCGCGCAGCGCGATCTATCGCCTCTCCAGGCAAACAACGCACTCAACGTGCTCGGTGAAAGCAAACATATCAACACCGCGGGCGCGGGTCACCTTGTAGCCGTCCGAGGTAAGGAAGCGCAGGTCACGTGCGAGCGTCTCGGGATTGCAGGAGACGTAGACGATGCGCTCGGGGGCAAGCTTGACCAGAGATGAGAGAAATTTCCTCGAGCATCCTGCACGAGGGGGGTCGGTGACGACGACGTCAAAGCGCTCACCGCACAGCGCCGCCTCACTCATATATTCGCCCGCATCCGCACACACGAACGCAGCGTTTTCTATTCCGTTGATCTTCGCGTTATTTTCCGCGTCCGCCACCGCGCGCGAGTTCAGTTCAACTCCCACCACCTCGCGTGCAGCGCCCGCGAGAGTAAGTCCGATAGTACCCGTACCGCAGTAGGCGTCAAGCACGCGCTCACCGCCTGTAAGTGCCGCGTATTCGCGGGCAAGCGTGTAAAGTTTCTCCGCGCCTTCGGTATTTACCTGATAAAAGGACTGCGCGGAGATACGGAAGGAAAGTCCACATAAGGTATCGCGTATGAAGCCCTCTCCGTATAGAGTTCGGCTCTCCCCGCCGAGAAACAGCGGGGTGTCGGTATCGTTTATATTGTGAACGACGGTAGTTATCTCGGGGTGTCTGCGCACGAGCTCGTTTACAAAGGAGCGTTCGCTCTTAAACTCCCCGCGTGCCGTGACGAGCACTACCATTATCTCAGAGGTGTTCTTTGCCACTCGCACGAGAACGTGACGCAAAAATCCGACTCCGCGCCTCATATCGTAGGCTCGGATACTGAATCGAGGGCATAGCTCCCTTATCGTATTTACGATCGCGTCCGCCCTCTCGTCCTCAAGAAGACACCCCTCGCACGGGATGAGCTTTCTCTCGGAGGACTGGTATATTCCGCTGACTACCTTTCCGCCGATACTGCCAAACGCCGCCTGCACCTTGTTTCTGTAATGCAGAGGCGAGGGGGATGGCATGATCTTGTCGGGGGTAACGTAAGGTGAGAGTAGTCTTGCGAGCGTATCCTGCTTTTTTCGCAGGCTCGTGTTGTATATAAGATTTTTGTGGTGGCATCCGCCGCATCTTCTCGCTATCGGGCAGACGTCCTGTATTCTGTCTTTTTTTAAGTTCATTTCACACCATAGCGTGCCGCTTGACACGTCGTCAGATATCTTCGTCGTTTATGACCATTTCCATATACATTTGCTTTGTGATAAGCACCTCACGCGGCTTTGAGCCGTCGGGGGGAGAAACGTATCCGAGCGCCTGCATACGATCTATTATCTTTGCGGCTCTGCCGTAGCCGATAGAAAGGTGACGCTGGAGAAGCGAGGTCGAGATCTTTCCGCTGTTTACGGCAAGCTCGAGCGCCGCTCTGAACTTGGGGTCTACCTTTTCGGTAGGCTCACCGTCATCGTCGTCAACGTCGGCAAAGGACGCCTTGCCCTTTTGCGCGCATCTCTCCGCCTCACGCTCGATACTGTCGATGATATCCGAGTCGTACTCGGTCGAGCCCATATCGTCGCGGATAAAGTCGGTAATGCTCCTTACCTCCTCGTCGGAGACAAATGCTCCCTGAACACGCAGCGGCTTCATAAATCCGACGGGCGCATAGAGCATATCGCCTCGTCCGATGAGCTTTTCCGCACCGCCGATATCTATTATCGTCTTTGAGTCTACCTGGGAAGCAACGGTGAACGCTATACGCGAGGGGATATTCGCCTTGATAAGTCCGGTGATGACGTCGACCGACGGACGCTGTGTACCAATGACGAGGTGCATACCCGCCGCACGCGCCTTCTGCGCCAGACGGCAGATGGACGTTTCAACGGCGTCGGGGGCAGTCATCATAAGGTCTGCCAGCTCGTCGATGATGATAACGACGTAGGGCATCGGCTCGCGGTCGGGGTCGTTTTTCGTTATTTCGTTATAACCGCCGATATCACGCACGCCTACCTCGTCGATGAGAGTAAAGCGCCGCTCCATCTCGCCTACCGCCCAGTTGAGCGAGCCTGCCGCTTTCTGCGGGTCGCTGACGACGGGAACGAGAAGGTGAGGAAGCCCATTGTAGATGTTGAACTCTACTTTTTTCGGGTCTACGAGCATGAGCTTGACTTCATCCGGAGACGCCTTGTAGAGAATACTTGAAATGATCGAATTTATACATACCGACTTACCCATACCGGTAGCACCCGCGATGAGCATATGCGGCATTTTTGCTATGTTACAGTAGACGGGTGCACCCGCAACGTCAACGCCGAGTGCGACGTTGAGCTTGCTCTCCGCATTCTTGAACGCAGGAGCCTCGATAAGCTCTCGCAGTCTGACCGTTGCGACGGTCTTGTTCGGTACTTCTATACCGACGGCACTCTTGCCGGGTATCGGTGCTTCTATTCTTACTCCGCTCGTTGCGAGGTTGAGCGCGATATCGTCAACGAGATTGGCGATAGAACGCACGCGCGTGCCAGCCTCAGGGGAAAGCTCGTAGCGGGTTATCGTAGGTCCGCGCGAGACGCTGAGGATCTTTGTCTTTACCTTGAAGGAAAGAAGCGTATCGACGAGCTTCTTCGCGTTTTGCGCCAGCTCCTCCTGCGCACCCTCCTCGTTTATGGGGGCTGCCTTTGCGAGCATATTTATCGGGGGGAAGCGATATACCTTTTTCGGCTTTATTTCGGTTTCCTTGGGCATAACGGTACGCTCTCCGCCAAACTCACCGATATCCGTGCTCGTTGCTTCAAACGTCTCGGCATCGGCGTTGACTCCTATACCGTTGCCGTCTCCGTCTACCACCTCAACGCCCGAGACGGTGCCGTCGTCTACCGTGATGTCGGGAAGAGAGCCTGCCTCTGCGGGAATACTTACCTTTCTGCGCTCCTCACCGTCATCCGAGTCAAGTCCGCCCGTCACGTCGTCAAGTATCGGATCGTGATGGTCGTCGTCTCCCGACGCCCCTGCCGTACCTGCATCGTCCTCGTCGTCCCCCGGCGCGAACATATTTATCTTGATCCCGCCGTCGTCCGTCTTCGATCCCTCTCCGTCGTGCCCTGCGTCATCCTTGCCGCGCGGCAGATCGTCATCCTCGAGCAGAGCCCCGCGTCCTTTCTTTTTCTTTGCTTTGCCATCGTCCTGCGCACCACCCGAGGCAGGTGCGCCCTTGTATATCTCTATCTCTTCTCCTCTGCGGCGCATTTCCTCTTCTCTTGCCGCCGCCTCTTCAGCCGCACGCTGTCTTGCGAGTGCTCTCTTGTATCTGATATAGAGAATGATCGTCTTTGGCGTTATACCGAAGGTAAACATCACGAGTATCGCACCCGTAAAGACGAGCAGTATATAGGTCGCTATCTTTTGTATGGAAGCCATCAGGAGATTTGCGAGAAATCCTCCGACAGCCCCTCCCATAGATATGCCGTCCGTCGTATCGAAAAGGCGGACGACGTTAAAGGTTATATCTCCGTCCGAAACGACGATAGCGTGCAAAAGTGCCGAGAGTATCACGACTGAGGAAAGCGAGAAGGTAAAGAGCGCCGTGATGTGATCCTCGCTCACCGCCTTTTTCCACATGATCGCAACGACTACCAAGAATATCGGTATGAGCCACGCGCCGTATCCGAAAAGTCCGTAGACGACGGAGCGTATGATGCCGCCTACCGCTCCCGCCTCAGTTGCGGGCACGGCAAGAAAGACTCCGAGCAAAAGCGCGCAGATAACGTATATACACGGCAGAAACTGATGAAGCAGACTGTCGGGGTCTCTTTGCTTTTTCTCGGGTATGATCATATCGATCTCTTCTTCGTTTGCCGCCTTTTTATTCACCTTTGCCCGTGGGCTTGCCTTGCCTGCTGGGCGCGCCTGGCGGGGGGCGTTCTTGCCTGTGTCGCGTTCTGTTTTAGGTGCGGTCTTTTTCGCTGTAGTGGACTTTTTCGTAGTAGCCAATTTATATCATCCTTTCGCTTTAGGTGTATTTTGCTCGTAATTATAACTATACATAGTAATAATAACATATAATATAATAAATTACAACAAAAAATTTCGCACGAGAAGCAAAAACAGAAGAGAGAGTACTGCGGAAAGGAAATTCCGCAGTACTCTCTCATTTCTGCTTTTTATAAGTGATATTCTCGGCTGAGGAAAAGAGTGATTTTTTTCGTTGTTTATGTGTTCTTCCGCTCACGCGAGCATTGCTCGTTTGATGCAGACGAGCGCATCGCGGTTGTTGACTCGTCCGTTTCGGTCAAGGTCAAGCACGCGCGCTACCTCGCCCGCAACGCTCTCGGTGATATCCCATCCCGCAAGATAGCGCAGGATGAGTGTGATATCGGCGTTGGTATATTCTCCGTCTCCGTCGATATCCTCTGCGACTATGCGGTAGTCAAGCGAATTTGCCATCGCATATTCGTGTGCCGCAGAGCCATCGGTGACGTAGAGGCAAACGCTCGGACACCCCTCAAATATATACCACTCAAAGCTGACGACGCTCTCGGGTATCGTTATCTTCTCGATCGACCTGCAAAGACGGAACGCGCCCTCCCCGATCGTTGTGCAGAGCGCACCCGCCTCAAAGACGACCGTCGTTATCTTTGGATTATACTCGTCGTAATGATAGGAATTGAACATATACGAGGGGATGACTCGCACGTCCGCGCCGATCACGAGCGTGATACCCTCTCCTGCGCTTCCCGCATCGAGAAAGACACCGTTGCTCTCACCGTAGCCAAATCCGTAGGCGTTCTCGGCGTTATAGGTTATCCTCTCGAGTGCCGTGCAATTTCCAAACGAGCCGACGCCTATATAAAGCGCACCGACTCCGATATATAAGTCGCGCAACGACGTGCAGTGAGAGAAGGCGTATTTGCCGATATCCGTCACACCGTCGGGAAGCGAAACGCTCTCGATGGCGGTGCATTTATAAAACGCACCCTCGCCGATACGTTCAAGTCCCGTGCCGAGTGTGAGCGTCGTCATCGAGTAATTGAGATAAAAGGCGTACTCGCCGATATCCGCAACGCCGTCAGACAAGCTTACGTTCTCGATATAAACGCAGTTATAGAAGGCGTATTTGCCAATACTCTCGCAAACGGAGCCGTCCTCAAACACGACGCTCGTTATGCGGGGGGCATTTGCATTTCGGTAGGAGGTGGGGCAGAAGAGATACGCAGGTATCCTGCCCGCATTTTTGCCGACGGTGAGAGTGATGCCGTCACCGTTTTTGCCCGCGTCCGAGAAGGCGTAATTTTCATCGGGGAGCGCATACATCCACTCGGCGTCGAAGTATATACGCTCAAGGGAGGTGCAATCCGAGAAGGCGTAATTGCCGATAGCGCTGACGCTCTCTCCGACGACGAGCTCTTCAAGCGAGGTACAACCGAAGAAAGCACGCTCGCCGATACGACAAGCACCCGATATATCAGCCGTCTTTATATTCTTGCAGGAATAAAACGCACCGTAAAACAGCTCCCCGCCCCTTATCTCGACCTCGGCAAGTGACGCGGGAATATAGTAGGTCACGCTTTTATCTTCGGAATAGTACTGCGCACTAGCAACGCCTCCGCTGTAAGACGAGGTGCCGAATATATAACCGAAGCACGTCTCGGGAGTGCTCACCTTGATACTAGATCTGCCTCCGACAAACGGCAAGGAAATATACGAAAGAGATGAGCAACCGTAAAACGCACCCGACTCTATGCTCTCGACGCTTGATGAAACAAAGACCCGCTCGAGCTTATCACAGAGGCGGAAGGCACCGTTTCCGATGCTCGTACAAACGCTGCCCTCGGCAAAGCCGACGCTCGTCAGCTTGACACTCGGATAGCTTGAATTCGGACAGAAGAGATACGCGGGCAGATGCTCTGCGCTTGAGCCGACGGTCAGCTCAATTCCGACGCCGCTCGTGCCGACGCTCATAAACACGCAGTTGTTTGAAGAAAGATTGCCAAGCGCGCGGGCGTTATAGACTATATCTTCGACGGCTGCGCATCTGTAAAAGGCGTACGAGCCGAGCCGCGTGACCGACTCACCGATATATATACTGCGCACACCCGTACATCCCGAAAAAGCGTAGCTATCGACGGTGGTAACGGAATCGGGGATACCTATATATTCAAGCGAGGTGCATTCCGAAAATGCGTAAGCACCTATAGCGGTAAGTCCCCGGGGCAAATTCAGCTCTCGCAGTGACGCGCAATTTGCAAACGCACTCGGACCGATGCTCGTCAGAGTATCGGGCAGAGATACGTATTCAAGCGCGGTGCAGTTTAAAAACGCACCCTCCGCGATGCTCTCGGCACCGTTCTCTATGGTAACGCGCTCAAGCGAGGTGAGACCTGAGAAAGCGCAACCTACATTCTTTGTGCCGACGTCAAAGACGGCTTCGGTCACCGGAGAGCCGTCTATATAGAGCTTACCCGAGTAATATATAGGATTTGAATACGTATCCGCAAAGGATATCTGCGCCCAGGCGCTGACGTCGTTTATATATACTCCCCCCGACATTGAAGAAAAGCCGAAGGCAGACGCGCCGATGCTGCGGCAGGTGCGCACGTCCTCAAATCTCACGTCGGAGACATTCAGAGCGTAAAAGAGATAAGCGGGAATATTCTCCACCCTCTCACCAATAACGATGTCAACACTTGAAGATGAAGCGTCAAAGGCTATAGAGGTGCTATTGACGTTTACGGCTTGGTATTTGATAAGCGAAAGAGCGCTGCATTTATAAAAGGCGTTCGCACCGATGCTCTCGACGCTCTCGGCGACAGTTATCTCGCGCAGAGCTGTGCAATCCGAGTAGGCACTCACGCCGATGCTCGTTACGTGACTCGGTATCTGTGCCTTCAAAAGTGACGTACATCTCTCAAAAGCATAGTCACCGATAATTTTCAGAGAAGACGGAAGATCTATCTCCGAGAGTGAGCTGCAACGAGCAAAAGCTTTCTTTCCGATATTCTCAACCCTATCCCCCATCGTAAGCGATGCAAGCTCGGAGCAACCGTAAAAGGCGTATTCACCGATCTTCCCGCACTTGCTTCCCTCTTCAAAGGTGACGCTCGTCAGCTTTGGCATATAGTACGGTGTATTGCTCGACACGTACGGAGCGAAAAGATAAGCGGGTATATATTCAACGTCCGCGCCAACCGTAACGGCAATTCCCTCACCGTCCTTGCCGGCGTTGTAGAAAATACTGTTTGTAGCCGAATTATCGGATGCACGAACCGCATTATATTCTATCACTTCAAGCGACGTGCAGTAATAAAAGGCGTAATTGCCTATCTTCTCGACTCCCGCACCGATAACGAGAGTTTGCAGATATGAGCAACCCGAAAAAGCATCCGAGCCGATGCTTTTCACGCTGTCGGGGATAGTTATCTCGGTAACGGAAGAATAGGCAAAGCAGTAGTTACCGATACCCGTGATACCCTCGCCGATAACGATATGCTCAATGCTCGAACGATATGCAGTCCACGGCTGTGCGTAAGAGGAGGTGTAACTTGGCATAACGCCCTCACCTTCAATAGTCAAGGTAGCACTCTCATAGTCAAAGTACCAGCTAAAACCGTCACCAAAGCTGCCGCCGTCTCCGTTTTCATCAAATCCTTCATCTGCCGACGCAACGATGGTAAAGCAGGAAAATGACAACGCAAATACGAGCAGCAACAATAAAACGTATGCTCTGTTCTTCATATTCTTATTCCTCCAAAGCTATATTTTTGGGAAAAAACCCCGGTACGTTAGTCTCAAAATAAGCGCAAAGTGATGTGATATCCTCCTCGGCAAGCCGTATAGCTCTCGCCCGCTCCCTCGCGTACACACCCGCACCGACGAGAGCCGTCTGCGCTTCAAGAGAGGTGCGGATATCAGAGGCGGAGCATGTCTCGGAGAGCACTCCGAGGCATCCTGCGTGCTCGGAGAGTGCGGTGAGTCTGCCGTCGGTATCTATACCGACGTACGCCCTCTCGCACATTAAGCTGAATACTCCAAGATGCAGACGCGCACCGACGCACGCCCGAGCTCCCGAGACGAGAGAATAGAGCTCGTCCGCATCAGCTATCTTTATTATTCTGCAAGGGCAGAGGCGGGCAAGTGCTTGTGCCGAGTCCTCGTCGCGCGAGGTATTCATCAGGGCAACGACCGCAACTATCCCGCGCTCGTATTCTTCATTTATAAACCGAGCCAGCGTCGACAGAGACGAGGGCGACAGATTCCACCTCGGAGAGAGGAGGATATACTGCCCGCTCACGCCAAGAGCAAGGCGTAGCCGTTCTTGTTTTTCTATGCTCGGGGACGGGTAAAGAAACGCAGCGTCAGCACCGAGCCGTATATCCGAGCGCGAGCACAGCTCGTGGGCAAACTCGCGCGAGGTCTGTTCCCTAAAAGACAAATATCCTGCTCCCGCGAGCAGACGCGCGGTCAGCTTTTGTGATCTTTTTTTATTCAGCGGGCCGATACCGTTTGAAAAAACTGCGCTTGGCGCGCCTCTCTTTATAAAAGAGCGGAGCAACCTCTCGTAATAGCAAAGGGAGCGCGTGCTCGTCTCGTCCTGGAGGAGATTCCCCCCACCGAAAATGATTGGAGTTCCCGCTCTCTCGTGATGGGAGATCAGGCGCACATCAAGAAGAGAGACGTCTCCGCCGTCACTCGCTCCACGCGTGAGAAATCGCAGAGAAAGCCTGTCCGATAGCCTCTCGTGAAGCACCCTCTGCACCGCGTCGTCACCGACGTTTCCGCCTCCGTAATATCCGCAGACGAGCATCGGAGGAAGCTTGCGCTCCTCGATTGCTTGAAGGTATACGCGCTCGGTGCGGGCAGCCGTGCTGAGTACATCAAGCCCCGCCGAGCAAAGCAGCTGGGCTCCGTCGGGGCGCGGCTCGTGCCGAGCCTGTGCCGATAGGCGTTCTATATCTTCAAAAAGTGCAGAGACAGTCGCGCGCGAGGTGCGCGCGGTGAAGTTGTCGTAGCTATGGCGGGTAATGCTCTGCGAGTCGAGAACTCCGCCGTAGCCTTCATTTCCGAAAAGTACAACTCTGCAACCGCAAGAGAGTGCTTCGAGGGCGGCGCGCGACACTCCGACGAACACGTCGGAGGCACAGAGATATCTGCAGATATCCCCCTCCCCCTCGACGACGGTCACGATCTCCCTGCCCGCCGCTTCGTTTTGCTCTTTTGCGATCTTTTTTATTTTCTCGGAGAGGTCAGCCTCTCTGCCGACCGCACCCGAGACGAGTAACAGTAATCTTTTATCTTCTCCGCAAAGGCGCGCGGCATTCTCACACAAGGTCACGAGCGGCAACGCTCTGCTCGCAGAGGAGCGAGAGGCAGAGCACAGAAGTATCTCATCACGGCGCAATCCGAGCGACTCGCGAGTGAGACGGCGAATCTCCCCCACGCCCTCGGTCAGCTCCACTCCGTTTGGTATGACGGTGATGCGGTGGGCGGGGTATGAATATTCAAGGCAGAGATGCCGCTTGATATCCTCGCTTACCGCAATGCAACGCTCCCCCCAGCGTGTAAGTCTGCCCGCAACCCCCTTCTTCTCAAAGGGCAGGTGTGCCGTGCTGACAAACGCCACGCCCGTCTCGGCGCTGATGCGCGAGCAGAGCATAGAGGGGATCCTGAAATGAGAGTGAATGACGTCGATGCCTTCTCTTTTGCACAAAGATCTGAGCTGTGAATAGCAGTAAAAGAGAGAAAAAGCATCCCGCCTGTCAAGAGGCAGAGTAAAATGAACCGCCCCCGCCCCCTCAAGAGCGCTGACCAATCGTCCGCCGGACGACGCGCAAAAAACCCTGTGCCCAAGCCTCGCAAGCCCTCGCGACAGGGTGAGAATATGAGTCTCGGCTCCACCGATGTCCATTCTCGCGCTCAATAGCAGAACGTTCATACTCTCTCTCCGTAACGTGTTTTTTTCCATTCTATCACTTTTACCGCCCTCGGTCAAGAGAAAAGGTACGAGATAGGGGGAAACCTTTTCTCAAAAAGGCTTCCCCCTAAATCAATTCATTATTTCGTTATGACCTTGATAAGATGCTCGAGCAGGGCGTCGCGTCTTATCTCGTAGACGTATCTCATCGGCACACCTTCGGGGTGAGGCTCGTATTTTTTATCGTAGGTAGGCAACATCATCGGGCGGACGTCGCTATTCATAAGTTTATCTGCACCGCACAGCCACGCAACAGCGCACACGTCCCAGATGACGCGAGTCCAGGGGCGTCCTTTTGCATATATTTCGGCGGCACTGACCGTGTTTTCGACCAGATAATCCGAGATCATATTCTTATCCGAGAACCAGTATCTGAGCTCAGGCTCGGAAACGGTGAACGCGCTGACAACACCGACGCACGGAAGCTGAACGAAGGGCGCACCGCTCTGCATAACGACTCTCGCGGCGGCAATATCACCGAGCAGATTAAACTCTGCGTTGCTCGGATAATGGTGGGCGTTTGCGCCAAGCCAAACGACTACTATCTTCTTTGCGATCTCGGGGCGGAGCAGAAGTGCGGATGCTACGTTGGTTATAGCACCGATAGCCACGACGTAAAGAGGGTTATCCTCCGAATATTTCTCTGCGAGATTACACAGCTCCATAGCCGCCTCGGAGAGAATAGGCGTATGCTCGTCGGAGAGGGGAGCCGTTGAGCCCGTATATACTCTGTCGAACATATCCTCGCGGCCGAGAAGTGCGAGTATCTTTTTTATCTCGTCGTAGCTTTTATACATTCCGTCCGAGAACGACTCTGACCTTTCGTTATGGAAAGGGGCGGCAAAAACAGCGCGCACGTTTATCCTCTCGGGTTGTTTTAGCATATACGCGATGGCAAACTGGTCGTCTATCTCGTTGTAGGCGTCGGTGTCGAGCACCGCGTCAACGAGTCGGTCGGGGGGCAAGAGATTCTTATTGAAAGTCGCGATCGTCATATTCATCTGTCTCCGTTTCGTTTTCGGATTTTTTCTTATTTTATCATTCCGTCAAGAAAAAATAAATAGTCTTTTCGATATTTGCGGTGATTTTTTGCTTTTTCTTTAAAAAAAGTAAGTATAATGCCGCAAACTGCGCTCCGAAGGAGAGGAAAATCTCATAAAACACTTGATTTGTCACTTTGTTTTAAAGTATAATATATAGTTGTAAAAGTATGTCGTTATGCAAGGTGAGAAAATGAAGTATACGGACAAGCATACCGTAATGTCACAGTTTACGGATAAAAACGGAATACTCAAGGTCGGCGCCATGCTCCGCTATATGCAGGAGGCGGCGGCAAACTGTATGCGAGCTGACGGCAAAAGCTATGACGAGCTGGCAGGGGCGGGGTACGCTTTCGTTATCTCAAAGATAAACGTCAGCATCTACTCGGACGTCTGCTCCCGCGACGAGATAGAGGTCGAGACCTGGACGCAGCCATCCTCCCGATACAGCTACCCCCGCTATTACAGAATAACGCGCGGCGGGCAGATAGTTGCGGAGGCGAGCAGCGTATGGGCACTGGTCGACACAGCACGTGGCAGGCTCGTTCGTTCGGGCGAGATAGAGCTTGACTACCGCACCGACGAGCCGCTCGAGCTTGACCTGCGGGCGCGCATAGCCATTCCCGAGCAGTCGATGTCACTTGTCGGTGAGCGCGAGGTGCGCTACACGGACGTAGACAGAAACGGACACATGAACAACACCGTATACGCGGATATGATATGCGACTACGTTTTCCGCTCGGACAGAGAAGCGAACGACAGAGAGAGGGTAAGGAGTATGGAGATATCCTTTATCTCGGAGGCTCCCTTTGGCGATACTCTCAAGGTCTACGTCTGCCGCGACGGTGATACTTGCTACCTACGCACCCTGCGCGGAGACTCAAAGACGAACATCGAAGCGCAGATAATCTGCGAAAAGTAAGCGGAGGGGGGATATTTACGTTCAGATACGAAACTCATCTGCACACCTCCGAGTCCTCACGATGCGGAAGGCTCACGGCGGCGGAAATGGTCGCCCTATATAAAGAAAACGGCTACGACGGGATATTCATCACCGATCATTTCGTAAACGGAAGCACACGCACCGAGCCGCACATGAGCTGGGAGGAGAAGATGGATATCTTCACTCTCGGATACAGAAACGCCCTCGCGGCAGGAAAAGAGGTCGGGCTCGACGTCTTTTTCGGTATAGAATACAACTGCGAGGCGACGGAGGTGCTCATCTACGGGCTGGACGCCGAGTGGCTGTACTCCCACCCCGACTGCGACAAGCTGGGTGTGAGGGAGATCAGCGCACTCGCCCATGAGAGCGAGGCGTTTGTCGTGCACGCGCATCCCTTCAGAGTGCGCTCGTACATACCGCACATACGTCTGTATCCCGACTGCGTGGACGCGGTCGAGGTGCTCAACGCCTCTCACTACCCCGATACGTCCTTTGACCGACGCGCCGAGTGGTACGCGGACGAATACGGCCTTGCCAAAACTGCGGGAAGCGACAACCACCACCTCGGACAGAGCCACCTCGGCGGCATACTCACCGATAAAAAAATAGCCTCGGCTCTGGATTACGCCGAGATAATACGAGAAGGAAGAGCTGAGCGCTTTATCAAGCTTGCTCTCCACCACACCGAAAGTAAATAAAAAATAAAATTAACATATAAAAGGAATCAGAAAATGAAACACGAGCTTGAAAAGACTTACTCGCCCGCCTCCTTTGAGGAGCGCATATACGGCGAGTGGTGCGACAAAAAATATTTTACGCCCATGATCGACAAGACGAAGCCCGCATATTCGATAGTTATTCCGCCTCCAAACATAACGGGACAGCTTCACATGGGACACGCTCTTGACAACACTCTTCAGGACGTTCTCATCAGATACAAGAGAATGTCGGGGTTCTGCACTCTGTGGCTTCCCGGTACCGACCACGCTTCTATCGCGACCGAGGCAAAGATCGTCGAGGCTATGCGCCGTGAGGGTGTGACCAAGGACGACATCGGCAGAGAAAAGTTCCTCGAGCGCGCTTGGGACTGGAAGGAACAGTACGGCGGACGCATCATCTCGCAGCTGAAAAAGCTCGGCTCCTCCTGCGACTGGAGCCGTGAGCGCTTCACGATGGACGAGGGATGCTCAAAGGCGGTAAAGGAAGTATTCGTAAAGCTTTATGAGAAAGGACTCATCTACCGCGGAGAGAGAATAATCAACTGGTGCCCTCACTGCCTTACTTCTATTTCGGACGCCGAGGTAGAGTACGAGGATCAGGCGGGACATTTCTGGCATATACGCTATCCCCTCTCGGACGGCACGGGCTATCTTGAGCTCGCGACCACCCGTCCCGAGACGCTGCTCGGTGATACTGCGGTAGCGGTAAATCCCTCGGACGAGAGATATGCACATCTCGTTGGCAAGACGCTCATCCTGCCCCTCGTCGGCAGAGAGATACCGATAGTTGCAGACGACTACGTTGAAAAGGACTTCGGTACTGGCGTAGTTAAGATAACCCCCGCACACGACCCCAACGACTTTGAGGTAGGACGCCGTCACGACCTGCCCGTCATCAACGTTATGACGGCAGATGCAAAGATCGTCGACGAATACGAAAAGTACGCAGGTATGGATCGCTTTGAGGCGAGAGCCGCTATCGTTGAAGATCTGAGGGCGGGCGGATATCTGATAAAGGTTGAAGATTACTCGCACAACGTAGGCACCTGCTACCGTTGCGGTACTACCGTTGAGCCTCGCGTTTCACTTCAGTGGTTCGTAAAGATGGAGCCGCTCGCAAAGCCCGCGATCGACGCGGTACGCTCGGGAGATATCAAATTCGTTCCCGAGAGATTTGACAAAAACTACTTCCACTGGATGGAAAACATCCGCGACTGGTGTATTTCACGTCAGCTCTGGTGGGGACACAGAATTCCCGCCTTCTACTGTGACGTTTGCGGTGAGCTTGTCGTTACGGGTGACGATCACGCTGCCTGCCCCAAGTGCGGTTGCGAGATGCGTCAGGATCCCGACACGCTCGACACGTGGTTCTCTTCTGCTCTTTGGCCCTTCTCTACTATGGGATGGCCCGACAAGACGGAGGATCTCGACTACTTCTATCCCACGAGCACTCTCGTAACGGGATACGATATAATTACCTTCTGGGTATCGAGAATGATCTTCTCGGGACTTGAATGGATGGGAGAAAAGCCCTTCTCGACCGTTCTCATTCACGGACTCGTTCGTGACGCGCAAGGCAGAAAGATGTCAAAGTCGCTCGGAAACGGTATCGATCCGCTCGAGATAATCAAGGACTACGGTGCTGACGCGCTTCGCTTTGCGCTCGCATCGGGCAACTCACCCGGAAACGATATGCGTTTCTCGGACGAGAAGATAGAAGCGGCTCGTAACTTTGCAAACAAGCTCTGGAACGCGGCTCGTTTCGTTCTCATGAATCTCGATATCGAGGATACGGCGCTTCCCTCCACCGACAAGCTCGCACCTGAAGACAAGTGGATACTCTCCCGCCTCAACGACCTCGCAGGCAGAGTAAACGCTAACCTCGAAAACTACGAGCTGGGCGTTGCACTCTCCGAGATATACGACTTTATCTGGGATATCTTCTGCGACTGGTACATTGAGCTTTCAAAGACGCGCCTCTCAAACAAGGAGGACGAGACCTCCGAGAGCGCACAGAGAACTATCGCGTACGTTCTGCGCCAGACGCTCAAGCTCCTGCATCCTTATATGCCCTTTATCACCGAGGAGATCTATCAGTCACTTCCTCACGAGTGCGAGAGCATCATGATAAGCGAGTTCCCCACCTACAAGGCAGAGCTCGACTTCTCAGCTGAGGCAGAGGCGTTTGAAAAGATAATCGCGGTCATCCGCGCGGTGCGCGTTCGCAGAAGCGAAATGAACGTACCCCCCTCAAAGAAGGCAGAGCTCTTCCTCGTGACCGAGGAGAAGGAAGTCTTCGGTGAGTATTCTCACAAGTTCTTTATCAAGCTCGCGTCCGCATCGAGCGTCAGGATAGTTGACGCATACGAGGGCGAGGAAGCAGTCAGCGTCGTTACCGACGCGGCTGTCGCGTACATTCCCCTCTCCGAGATCGTAGATATGGAAAAGGAAAAGGCGCGCCTCGAGGCAGAGCTGAAGAAAAACGACGGTGAGATAGAGCGAATCGAAAAGAAGCTGTCAAACGAGGGCTTCGTTGCAAAGGCACCCGCGGCAGTCGTCGAGGGCGAGCGTGCAAAGCTCGAGAAGTACAAGGCGACTCGCGAGGGTATCCTTGCCGCTCTTTCCAAGATAAATAAATAACGACAAACAAACGAGAGAGGCTGTAAAAATTCATTTTTTACAGCCTCTCCCTAAAAGAAATGAGGATAGAAATATGAAC
>JAZQXE010000127.1:0-11982 GCA_045632705.1 Eubacteriales bacterium
CGTTCCGTTGTGGGCGTTGGTGCATCTCTCTTCACCGACAAGAGTACCGCTCGCGTCGTAGGAATACACCTTTACACCGACGCCGCTGCCCCTGTCGCTTCCCGATACTCTGACGGCTTCCGTCAATACGTAAGCCGACACCGTTATCCAGCCGTCGCTGAACAGAGACGGGGCGGATATCGTCTGATAATATTCTATATCCGCATATACTCCCGTCGGATTTGAGAGCTTCAGCGAGCCTTGTCCGAGGTAGCTCTTCTCCGCGTCCGTGTTATGCTCGCAGACGGAACCCGACGCTCCCTGACCGTATTTTGCGGTATACGAGTCAGAGAGCTCCATATTAGAGTCGTAGAGATAGTTATCTGCATAAGGCTCGGAGGAATACGCCGCCTCGAGCTTGTTGTTCTTTTTCGCGTCGGAGGAGGCGTGCGTTCCGCCGCCGGTATCCGAAGTGTGATATTCAGCTTTGACGACAGAACCGTCGCAAGCTATGACGCTCGTGCATCTGCCCTGCGTGTCGAAGTGGTAGGTCGTAGTTCTGTCTTCCGCATCCGTCACGTACGTGATTCCGTTTGCGCAGTAGGTAAAGTATACGGTACCCGTTCCGTCGATCATTTCCTGCAGCTCGGAGCTCCACGCGTGCTCGTGCACTTCCGTCACGCGATATACTCCGCTCGGAGACGAGGTGTAGGTCATCGTATAGCGCTTGCGCAGTCCGTTTATCTGCGTTATGACGCCGCCGTGGTAATAATATCCCGTGCTCGTCGCGTCGGGATAGGTTATTCTGTTCAGATAATGATCGCCTATGTACTCAAAAGTATATTCTCTGCCCGCGGGATCGGTCACCTTTGTAAGACGAGCGTAAGTACCCGCAGAGTCAGCGGCGCTCTCATACTCAAAGGTGGTAGTAGAGCCTGCCGCACCTACGATGCTCGAGAGCACGTAATTGCCGCTGTTTTCAAAGTTTTGGTAATTGTATTGCGTTACGTTTCCGTCGCAATCCGTTGAGCTGTGCAGCATACCGCCGTCGTCGGGCTCGTAAAAGCACAGCTTATATCCGTCCTTGGCGCTGATGAAAACGTAGCCTTCCGACTCGGTCAATTCAAGGCAGAGTCCGTCCTCGTCTACCCATACGTTCTGCGAGTCGTCCTTCTCTCTGAAATAGTGCTCCGTTCCGTCGCCGTCTACCCATACGTACTTATACCCCGCATTGATAAACTCCGCATCCGTCACAGGCTCTATTCTCTGCTGAGAGTTGAGCATCCAGCCGTATCCTACGCTCGCAAATTCACGTTTGTTGCGAAGAGCGCTATTGAAAATGAGCGTTACCGCATAGGACTCACGCTCTGCGTTCATCGAAAAGAGCTGCTCCGTCTTTACCAGAGCTCCCGTATAGTTGTTTACGTACACGGCACCCTTCGTTCCTGCAGAAAAAGAGGAATACGACCAATAGTCCTCAATACCCTTCGTATCTCTGTACTCGTAAACCACTGACGGACATACCGAGTCGTTTGAGTGACGCGAGGTAACGAAGGTAGCAAATTTCGAGTTGGATCTCGATGGAGCGGGGGTACGCAGCAATATACCGTAATTGCCCCAGGTGCCGTCGAGCCACCCCTGCGCCGCCTCGGTTATATCGAAGCTCTCGCAGTCTCCCCACGCGATGCCGCTTTCATTTACGTACGCGTAGTCGAGCACCGTCGTATCCCACGTAGGCATAGTGGTGCTGTTTATTACGTTCGTTGCACCTTCCCACGTCCACTCCGACGTTATCAGGTGGGCATTCACCTGCATATCGGTAGTGCAGTAAGAGTACTTTCCGACGTAGTAATACAGATTGAACGTTGCCTTTGTAATACGTGCCGATTCCGTTATTTGCGAGGGAAGCTCGTGTCGTGCCAGCGTCATGAGCTCATGATATGTACTGCCAACGTAATTGGAGCCTATCTTGGCGTATACGTTCTCATTTGCGCTCGTATATTTTGACGGTGAGTAATCTATCGACACCGCCGTCGTCTCATACATCAGAGCCGCGTCATCCGGTCGATAGGTAAACTCGGGGTCGATGCACACGGGGTAGCTTCTCTCCTCCGAGTCGAGCCACGCGTCGTCCGCCGTCAGACGCAGGGTGAATTTTTTGTTCTTTTGCTCGACCGGCGACAAGGTCAGCGCCTCGCTGTACTCGCCCGACGCGTCGTACATATAGGGGGCGGAGAAAACGTGAAGTATCTCTCCGTTCTCGTCTGTGAGCGCTACCGTTTTTTCATCCACAGCGACCGCGGTCAGCTCTCCGTCGGTTTTGAAGCTTATGTCAAAGCTGTGAGGGGCTGAGGGATCCTTTAAGATAACGTTGTCTTTTACTCCGTACTGTGACAGTATAAGCTCTATATCGGTTGAAGCGTACACGTCCTCGTACAGTACGACCGAACGGACGTTTTTGACGGCGTAGCTGTCGTCACGCGCTTCATACTCCGACGTTTTCACTCTTCCCGTGCTTTTTGACACCCCGAGATATCCCCATTGTATTCCGATATCCTCAAGTGAAACGAGCTTTTTCTCGCTTGCCTTTTTAGATAGTTTTATATTCTTGTCCGAAGAGATGGGATAGTACTCGCGCATCGAATCGGGAAGCAGGGTATTCGTTTCCCCGACGCTGTTGTTATACTCCGTCATATTGCCGTCCTCATCGACAAAATGCACGGGCTGATCGTACACGAAAGCACTGATGCTGCCGTCGGTGTTGTAGTAATACTTTACGTTTTCCTCGCGAAGACTCAAAAGCTCTATCGGCTCGTCATCTCCGCACAAGGAATCGGAGAACAAAGAAATGTCATCGTCGGCGTTTGCCCCGTCTGCCGACACCGCAAACACCCCGAGGGGAAATGAATACATTACGGTCAGCGCACTCAAAATGATGCTTAACACACGGATAATCCGAGGGCTGAAATAAAATCGTTCTCTTGACATTTTGATTTTTCTCCTGTTCTATGTTGATTTTTGAAACAGTTTTTACAATCAGATTATACTCCAAAAGTGTAAATATGTCAACAAGCGATGGCAACAATACACTATTTTTTACGGTATTGTTTGTGCACATTTCGTTTTTATGTGCGCATTTTATGTTGTTTATTGTCTAACTAAAACAAAATTCGACAATATTATATAAAAAGCCGAGAAAACAAACAAGAGATAACGGACGAAATTTAAAAAAAGGAAAGACGCCCGGGTGGGATGCCGAAATAACCGTTCTCTTTTCTATTTGACAAATTTTCTATCTTGTGGTAGAATAAGACGATAACGTTCAAGTAATTTTCGGGAGAACAAAAATGGCTCAAAACAAAGTCAAGCAAAACGAATATAACGACACTTCCATCACCTCCCTCAAGGGTGCCGACAGAGTCAGAAAGCGCCCTGCCGTCATCTTCGGCTCTGATGGTCTGGAGGGATGTCAACATTCATTTTTTGAGATACTCTCAAACTCGGTAGACGAGGGACGCGAGGGATACGGAAAGCAGATAAAGGTCACCGTATGGCGCGACCACAGCATCGAGGTAGACGACCGCGGACGCGGTGTACCGCTCGGCTGGAACGAAAAGGAGCAGGCGTACAACTGGTATCTCGTTTACTGCGAGATGTACGCAGGCGGTAAATACAACAACAACGATGAAGGCGCAAACTACGAGTACTCGCTCGGACTCAATGGTCTCGGTGCTTGCTCGACGCAGTACGCCTCCGAATATATGGACGTCAAAAGCTACGACGGAAAGTTTGTACGCGAGATATCCTTCCGTCGCGGTGAGCCCGTCACGGAGCTATCCGAGAGAGAGCTTGACAAAAAGGAAAAACGCACGGGTACGGTCATCCGTTGGAAACCCGACCTTGAAGTCTTTACCGATATTGCGATACCTCGAGAATTTTTTATAGATACTCTTCACCGTCAGTCCGTCGTCACGGGACTTGAGTTTATACTGCTGACCGAAGAAGAAAACGGAAAGTTCAGCGAGCAACGCTTTTTCTACGAAAACGGCATTTCCGACTACGTAAAGGAAATTGCAGGTGAGAGCGCGCTCACGGAGCCCGTACTCTGGTCGATGGCAGCCCAAGGACGCGACCGCGAGGACAAAGCCGACTACAAGCTCAAGGCGGATTTTGCCTTCTGCTTGACGAACACCTCTGCAAAGCTCGAGTACTACCACAACGCGAGCTTTCTCGAATACGGCGGCGCACCCGACAAGGCGGTAAAGAGTGCCTTCTCCTCCGCTATCGATAAAATGATAAAAGCGACCTCCAAGAAAAACGAGGGCAAGATAGCCTTTTCTGACATTGAGGAGAGCTTGCTTTTCGTTTCAAACAGCTTCTCTACGCAGACGTCGTACGAAAATCAGACGAAAAAAGCGATAAACAACACCTTCATACAAAAGTCGATGACGGAATTTCTCACCCGTCAGCTTGAGGTCTATTTCCTCGAAAATCCAACGCAGGCTGAGATCATCGCAAAGCAGGTGCTCATCAACAAGCACAGCCGTGAGGAAGCCGAAAAGAGCCGTATCGATATAAAGAAAAAGCTCTCTAAGACGATGGACGTTGCAAACCGAGTTGAAAAGTTCGTCCCCTGCCGATCAAAAGACCCCGAAAAGCGCGAGATATACATCGTTGAGGGTGATTCGGCTATGTCAAGCTGTAAGCTCGGACGCGACGCGGAATTTCAGGCCATCATTCCCGTCAGAGGAAAGACGCTCAACTGTCTGAAATCCTCATACGACAAGATATTCAAAAACGATATCATAGTCGATCTCTTGCGCGTCATCGGATGCGGCGTTGAGATCAAAACAAAGCAAAAGGACATTTCGCAGTTCGATATCAATTCTCTGCGCTGGTCAAAGATAATCATCTGTACCGATGCCGACGAGGACGGTTTCCAGATACGCACGCTTTTGCTCACTATCTTCTACCGTCTTCTGCCCACCCTCATCCGCGAAGGAAAGATATTCATAGCGGAGTCTCCCCTCTTTGAGATAACCTGCAAGGACAAGACCTACTTTGCATACAACGAGCAGGAAAAGGAAGATATCATCGAGAGCCTCGGTAATGCGAAATATACTCTGCAGCGTTCAAAGGGACTCGGTGAAAACCAGCCCGATATGATGTGGGAAACTACGATGAACCCCGCCACCCGACGCCTCATCGCAGTAACCGAAGCGGACGCCCGCGATACCGAGATCATCTTCGATACCCTCCTTGGCGATAACCTCGCCGCAAGAAAGGAATTTATCGCTCTGCACGGCGCAGAATATATGAAAGACGCAGATATCTGATATCTGACGGTATCCTACCATAAAAACGGTCAAAAAAAGGCTGTCTCGGTCGTTTGCGAGGCAGCCTTTTTGGTCGTTTTAGTTATTTTGGGGTATCGTTTAGCTCCTTAGACGAGATCTGCGATCTCGAGCACGAGCTTTTCCGTCTTTTCCCAGCCAAGACAAGGGTCGGTAATAGATCTGCCAAAGACACCTTCACCGATCTTTTGACATCCGTCCTCAAGATAGGACTCTATCATAAAGCCCTTGAGCATCTTTTTGATATCCGCGTTGTGATTTGCGGAGTGGAGCACCTCCTTGCAGATGCGAGGCTGCTCGTCGTACTTCTTTGCCGAGTTTGCATGGTTTGCGTCAACTATCAGGGCTACGTTTTCAAGCTCTCTCTTTGAGTAAGCGTCGTAGAGGGCAACGAGGTCCTCGTAGTGATAATTGGGGAAAGATCTGCCGTAGTTGTCCACGTAACCGCGCAATATAGCGTGGCAGAGCGGATTTCCCGTCGTCTTTACGTCCCAGCCTCTGTATATAAAGGACTGCTCCGACTGTGCGGCAACGATAGAGTTGAGCATAACGGAGATATCGCCGCTGGTGGGGTTTTTCATTCCTACGGGGACGTCCATTCCGCTCGCTACGAGTCTGTGCTCCTGATTTTCCGTTGAACGCGCACCGACGGCAACGTAGGAGATAAGATCGGACAGATAACGGTGGTTTGCGGGATATAGCATCTCGTCAGCCGTAGAAAGTCCCGTCTCGGTCAACACGCGTGTGTGAAGCTCTCTGATCGCGAGAATACCGTGGTAAAGGTCAGGCTTTCCCGTAGGATCGGGCTGATGGAGCATTCCCTTGTATCCCGTTCCCGTTGTACGCGGCTTGTTCGTATATACTCTCGGAATAAGAATGAGCTTGTCGCTGACGCTGTCCTGGAGCTTTTTTAGTCTGTGTACGTATTCCATTACCGGCTCTTCGCTATCAGCGGAGCAAGGGCCGATAACAAGTATCAGCTTGTCTGATTCACCGCAAAAGACTTTTTTGATCTCTCTATCGCGCTTCTCTTTTGCTTCTGTTGCCGTCATAGACACGGGGTACTTCTCTTTCGTATCCTGCGGTATCGGCAGTTTTCTGAAAAATTCCATTGACATATCAGTATTCCTCCATTCTTATTTTTTATTGTAAACCTTTTTCAAAATTATGTTTACAATCATTACCGGATATGCTATAATATCAGTGCTTGCAACGAGGTAAGCTCTAATAAAATATGCTTCATACTATATCACAAACATAGGCAAATGTAAAGTGACAAACGAAAAAAACATTTAGCAAATAATCAATTTTTTGGTGTTTTATGAAAAAAAATACGCTACACTATCTACTGAAAGCAAACGGCAATTATATCTCGGGGGAAGAGATCGCCGCAAAGTGTTCGACCTCCCGTATGTCCGTCAGCAAGGACGTTGCCGCGCTCCGCGCAGAAGGAGCGGTAATAGAATCCACGACAAAATGCGGATATCGTCTGCTGACACCTCCGACTACTCTCTACTCCGAAACGGTAAAGGCGTTTTTACCCTTTGACGAAGAGATAGACGTCTACTGTCACAAAACGATCGGATCAACAAACGAAGAAGCAAAAAAACTCGCCGCAGAGGGAGCGGGACACGGCACTACCGTTATTGCGGAGGAGCAGACTCGCGGACGCGGAAGATACGGAAGGACGTTCTTTTCCCCATACAAGAGCGGAATATATATGAGCGTCATACTGCGCCCGTCGGCTCGTCGCACAGAGGTGCTCTACACCGTTTGCGCGGCAGTAGCCGTACGGCGCGTACTTTCCCGATATAACGAGAACTCAAAAATAAAATGGGTAAACGATATCTACGTAAACGACAGAAAGATATGCGGCATACTCTGTGAGGCGGTAAGCGAACTGGAGCTCGGACGACTTGAAGCGGTCATCTGCGGCATCGGAGTAAATCTCGGCAAGCCCGAGGGTGAATTCCCCGCTGACATATCCCAAAAAGCGGGAGCGCTGACGGACAGTGAGGTCAACAGAGCAAAGATAGCGGCAGAGATCATCGAAGAGCTGCTCTGCGTAATTGAACAAGACACGGAGGACGTCGTAGCCGAATACGAAAAGAACATGATGCTGATCGGCAGAAGCGTCAGCTATTCACAAAACGGAATTCTGACGCGGGCAACGGTCACGGGCGTCGATCGAACGGGGGGGCTTGTAGTTGCGAGTGAAAGCGGAGAGAGCTGCGTACTGCGCTCGGGTGAGGTGCATCTTGAGAGCTTTTGACAAACGTCTGCGAGCGTACCTCTACGCTTCCCTCTTTTGCGCACTTACCGTTGTCGGTGCGTATATCAGAATACCGCTCGTCCCGCCCATAACCCTGCAATTTCTCTTTACAAACGTATCCGCCCTCGTGCTCGGTCGGCGTTTTGGAGCTTTGAGCGTACTGCTCTATATTACGCTCGGTCTTGCGGGATTGCCCGTTTTCACATTTGGCGGAGGAATAGGGAGCGTCCTCTCCCCCACCTTTGGCTACACTCTCGGACTGCTCGTCGGCGCGTATCTCGGCGGTGCCGTCGCACAAAAAAGCAAAAGCACCACATCCCTTGCCGCAGCTTCACTCTTGAATCTGCTCGCGGTCTACGTTTTCGGGTGCGCGCAGTTTCTGCTCATAAAGAATCTCTACCTCTCCGAAAGCGTCTCGATATCGGAGGGGATAGCGGTCTGCATACTCCCATTCATTTTCTTCGACCTTGTAAAATGTGTCGCTGGCGTACTGCTCGCAAAGCGGATGTATAAGGTGCTCGGATAAAAAGGCTGTAAAAACTCTCACGGTTTTTACAGCCTTTTCTTAATCGAGTATTTTATTTACAAATTCATAAAGCAACGCCTGGCATTTTTCGGTCTCGGTGACGTAGCTCATACCGTGAGTCGCACCCGGGCAGAGAAAAATGCTCTTTTCACTCGCACAGCTCTCGTAGCATATCTTTCCCATCTCAGGGGAAACGAATGCATCGTCCTCACCGTGTATGAACATAAAAGGCACATTTGCACGTCCGAGCGTTTCTCTTGCATCAGCCTCTGAGAAGGAAAAGCCCGCACACACTCTGCATACCGCGTTTGCCACGTGATAGAAAGGAAAGACGGGTATCTTCATCATCTTCATAACGCTCTGTATCTGTTCTTTTGGAGAAGTATAGCCGCAATCGTCTATCACCCCGCGCACGTTTTGAGGAAGCTCCAGCCCCGCCGCGTAGCTGACGGTCGCTCCTCCCATTGATATTCCGTCAAGGATGACGGGTACGTCCGCACCAAGACGGCGGTTATGCTCCTCCGTCCAGCTGAGAGCGTCGCGACTCTCAAAAACTCCGTAGGTAATATATTTTCCCTCGCTCTTACCATGAGCGCGATGGTCGACGAGCAGGATATTCAATCCGAGAGAATGATAAAACGGTAGCACACCGCTAAAATCGTGCATCGCGGACGAGCGGTATCCGTGAAAAAGAATGACGGTCGCGCGAGCATTCTCGCAAGGGAGAAAAACACCGCAAAGACGAAGTCCGTCAAAGGAAACCGTGCTCCACTCGCACGGTGACTGTTGCTCAAAAAACTCGTGTCCTTCCTTTACCATATCAAGTCCATCAAGGTCAAAGCCTCCGATAAGACCGTCCATCAACGGAGAGACGAGCTTTGGTATCTTCTTTGCGCAGGCAAGAGAAAACAAAAGCCAACAAACGTACACAAAAACGACGGCACAGATAACGAGAAGTACTGCCGCTAAGATTATCCACTCCATATTTTACACCTCTTTTCAAAGGTGATTATACAACAAAAAACGCCTCAAAGCAAGAAAAAAAGAAAGTTAACGTATATAATTTAAAAAAACTATTGTATTAAACGCCGTATGAATGTATAATAAATAGATGATAATGCCAAGTTATGCTCACTCGCGGGGCGTTTTTCGACCGACCGGGCGCACGTCCCCGACTACTAACGACAAAAGAGGCAATTATGGTTTTTAAACGTCTGAAAGAGTTAAGAAAAGAAAAGGGATATACGCAACAGTACGTAGCAGACCTGCTCGGAGTAGACAGGCGCACGTATTGCTCCTACGAGACGGGCGTCAACGCTATAAACGCGCAAACTCTCATCAAGCTCTCAAAGATCTACGGTGCGAGCATCGACTATATGCTCGATCAGACTAACAGAAGAAAATAACGCTCATCATCAGGGCGGAATATAATAAAAGACACCGACGTCATTTCGTCGGCGCACGGAGGACACAATGGAAAACAAAGGTAAATTTTACATCACTACGGCAATCGCGTACGCTTCAAGAAAGCCGCACTTCGGCAACACCTACGAGGTCATAATGACGGATGCTATTGCACGATTCAAGCGTCAGGTCGGCTACGACGTATATTTCTGTACGGGTACCGACGAGCACGGACAGAAGATAGAAAACTGTGCTCTTGAGGCAGGCATAGAGCCCAAAGAATACGTAGACAACGTAGCGGCAGAGATAAAGGGCATCTGGGACTTGATGAACACAAGCTACGACAAGTTCATCAGAACGACAGACGACAATCACGAAACAGCTGTAAAGAATATATTCAACAAGCTCTATGAAAAGGGCGACATATACAAGGGCAGCTACGAGGGATGGTACTGCACCCCCTGCGAGTCTTTCTTTACCGAAACGCAGGTAACTGACGGAAAGTGCCCCGACTGCGGCGCACCCGTACAGAAGGCAACGGAGGAGGCTTATTTCTTCCGTATGTCAAAATATGCAGACAAGCTCATGGAGTACATCGACGAGCACGTTGAGTTCATCGAGCCCGAATCCCGCAAAAAAGAAATGGTCAACAACTTCCTCAAGGCAGGACTTCAGGATCTGTGCGTTTCCCGCTCGTCGTTTAAGTGGGGCGTACCCGTTGAATTTGACGACAAGCACGTCATCTACGTCTGGATAGACGCACTCTCAAACTACATTACCGCGCTCGGCTACGACCCGACAAACGAAGTTCAGCCTGAGCTTTTCAACAAATATTGGCCTGCGGACGTGCACATAATCGGTAAGGATATTTTGCGCTTCCACACTATCTACTGGCCGATAATGCTCATGGCTCTCGATATACCGTTGCCAAAGAAGGTATTCGGTCATCCGTGGTTCAACTTCGGTGCCGACAAGATGTCGAAGTCAAAGGGCAACGTAATATACGCGGACGAGCTCGCGGCTCGCTTTACCGTTGACGGTGTGCGCCACTATGCGCTCTCCGAGATGCCTTACGCAAACGACGGCTCAGTTTCTTACGAAAACGTCATCCTGCGCTACAACAACGACCTCGCAAACAACCTCGGAAACCTCGTTTCGCGTACTATCGCAATGACCGAAAAGTACTTTGGCGGCGTTATCCCCAGCCCCTCTGATGAGACCGACGTAGACCGTGATCTCAAGGCAGAGATAGCGGCAGCGGTAAAAGACTCGTACGATATGATGGAAAGCTATCACATCGCAGACGCGAGCGACCGTATCTTCTCTATGCTCCGCAGAACGAACAAGTATATCGACGAGACGATGCCCTGGGCTCTCGCTAAAAACGAAGAGGACAAGCCTCGTCTTGCTACCGTTATATACAATCTCCTTGAGGCTATCCGCGTAGGTGCGGTACTGCTCCTTCCCTTCATTCCTCAAAGTGCAGAGACCATACTCACGGCTCTCTCCACCGACGAGTGCTCTTGGGACAGCATCCAGTCGTTCGGAGCTCTCAAGTCAGGCGTCAGCGTAAAGGCATGCGGCACTCTCTTCTCACGTATAGACGAAAAGAAGATGTTTGAAGAGCTGCAGGCAGAGCTCGACGCAAGAATGGCTGCGGCAAAGGCAAAGCAAAAGCCCGAGGACTGTGAAGCCGAAATAAAGATCGACGACTTTATGAAGGTTGAGCTCAGATGTGCAAAGATACTCTCCGCTGAAAAGATGAAGAAGGCAAAGAAGCTGCTCAAGCTCCAGGTAGACCTCGGTTACGAAAAGAGACAGGTCCTCTCGGGAATCGCAAAGGACTACGAGCCCGAGGCTCTCATCGGAAAGAAGGTAGCGCTCGTATCGAATCTTGCCCCCGCAACGCTTTGCGGTGAGCTCTCCGAGGGTATGATACTCGCAACGGGCTCGGACAAGATCAGAGTCGTATTCCTCGACGACGAGACGCCCCTTGGAGACAGAATAAGATGAGTGCGCTTTTATACGATACCCACGCGCACTACAATAACGACCGATTCGACACTGAATTTGAGGGCGGCACTGCCGCCCTCTTTTCACGCAAAGTATTCCTGTAGCCGATGCTTATTTTCCCGTGAAAGGGAAGTGAGTGGAAGTCGGCAGGTGCCGCAATCGTAGCCGATCCGCTTCATAGCCTCTTTTACGGGGATCGGATTGACCTCGCAGAAGAGAAGTTCAATCAGCCGCAGAAGGCTACACTGTAGCTGGGATGCAGTTGCATAATCCCCATTTAAGGCTGCTTGCACCATGACGTTTGTTTCCGATGGGCAGATGTTTGAAAGTACCGAAATGACACCCTGACCGTCCAAGGACATGACAGGAACTGTCTGATCGTCATTTCCGGCCCACACATAAAAGTCCTTGGGGCAATCCCTTCGAATGCGAGC
>JAZQXE010000128.1:0-14200 GCA_045632705.1 Eubacteriales bacterium
GCTCGTAGTCAACTTCGACTATACTATGATAGCAAGAGACGCCTCTCTCGCCATCCCTATGGTAGAGGCAAAGAAATACGATCCCTCTCAGCGTACCGAGTATATAGAGTTTAACAACACGCCCGAGTTCAACTCCTTTATACACTCAAACGATATGCGCCCGCTCGAGATGGACTTCCTCGCTATCGACAACGAGTTCATCAATCCCCAGCACAATTACGTCATGATGCTCAGTTCCCTTATGACGACGCTTCTCGTGAAGATACACAGAAGACTCACCCAGCAAAAGAGCAGCGTCAGCACCTCACAGCTCGTTGACGGCGTTATCGATTACATTCAAAAGAACTTTGCAAACGACATATCGAACTCTTCTATCGGAGCTCATTTCAACTATCACCCCAACTACATTAACCGCTCGATGCTCAATAGCACGGGACAATCTCTGCACCAATACGTCATCAGCGTAAGAGTCCTCCACGCCCTTGAGCTCATCCAGACGACGAATATGTCTATCACCGAGATATCAAAGGCAGTCGGATTTAAGAGTATCAAGCACTTTTCACAGTCGTTTAAGAAGATATACGGCTTCTCCCCCACGCATTTCAAATCAAGAGGATAACGAAAAACTCGGATGCATCCTGCACGGCAGGAGGTATCCGAGTTTCTTTTTGGCTTTCTCTTGATTTAGAGGAAGGTACTATGATATAATAGTAAAATAAACTCGTTACATAGCTCGGAGGACGAAAATGAAGCTTACGAAAATATTTGAGCAGGATAAATATTCTCTGTCGTTTGAGGTATTCCCTCCAAAGACGGATTCAGCGTACGACAGCGTAAAGCATGCAACCGAACAAATAGCAAAGCTCTCGCCCTCGTTTATGAGTGTCACCTACGGAGCGGGAGGCGGAACGAGCAAATACACGCTCGATATAGCAAAAAATATAAAAGAGACCTACGGCGTGCCGTCTCTTGCGCACCTGACGTGCGTCAGCTCGACCAGAGAAACGGTCAGAGAAAGAATAAAGCACATTGAGGCCGCGGGTATAGACAACATCATGGCGCTGAGAGGAGATCTCACTCCCGAGCTTTCGTCAAGTGACCGCTCGGACTGGGCGTATCGCCACGCCACCGACCTTATCCGCGACATAAAAGATATAAACCCCAACTTCTGCATCGGCGGTGCTTGCTATCCCGAGATACATCCCGAGAGCAAGGATCAAAAGGAAGATATCAGATACCTCAAACAAAAGGTAGAGTGGGGATGTGATTTTCTGACTACTCAGATGTTCTTTGACAACAATCTCCTCTACAACTTCCTCTACAAGATAAGAGAGGCGGGCATAACCGTACCCGTACTGCCGGGTATTATGCCGATAACGAACGGAAAACAAGTAGAGCGCGCGATAAAGCTCTCGGGTTCATTTATTCCCCAGCGCTTCAAGGCGCTGGTCGACAGATTCGGCTCTTCCCCCGAGGCGATGAAGCAAGCAGGCATCGCATACGCCACCGACCAGATCATTGACCTTTTCGCAAACGGAATACAAAACGTACACGTCTACTCAATGAACAACCCTGACGTAGCGAAAAAGATAATGGACAACCTCTCGGATATTTTAGGTTGACACGACTATGGTAGTATATAAAAAAGCTTACCTCCCCTCACCAAGCACGAGCGAGATACTTCGCTATGCGGGTGTGAGAGCGGCAGACGAGCAAACGCGTGCACTGCTCGCAGAGTGCCTCGAGATATTTCCTCGCGGGCCGTACGAGCTCTGCTACTCGGTCTATCCCGTCACGCTCACGCCTCCGGTTTGCCGTATCGGAGAGATAAGCGTAAATTCAAAAGACCTCTGCAAAGCCCTCGACGGCTGCGACAGAGCAGTTCTGTTTACCGCTACTCTCGGTGCTATGGCTGACAGAGCGATAATGAAATATTCAAGAGTCTCTCCCGCAAAGGCACATATGCTCGACGCGATTGCGGCTGAAATGACCGAGTGCGTCTGCAACGCCTTCTGGAGAGAAATAAAAGAAGAAGCCGAGAAGGCTGGAGATATCGTTTTGCCTCGCGTCAGCGCGGGATACGGTGATATTCCGCTCTCGCTTCAGCGTGACACGCTCACTTTACTTGATCTGCCGAAAAGCATCGGCGTTTCGTTGACGGAAAGCATGCTCTTTACCCCAACGAAAACCGTAAGCGCCGTATTCGGCATCGGAAGGAAATAAAATGGATATCAGAGAATACTTAAAAAACAATATACTCGTCCTTGACGGTTCGATGGGAAGCGTCCTCATGTCGCGCGGACTCTCTGCGGGAGAATTACCTGAATCTTGGAATCTCTCTCATCCCGATATCGTAGAGAGCATTCATCGCGATTATTACGACGCGGGCGCAAACGTCGTTTTGACGAACACCTTCGGCGCTAATATTTTAAAACATTCCCCCGAAGAGCTGGGAAAGATAATATCAGCGGCGCTTGACAATGCAAAAAGAGCAAAGCACGCGTCGGTATCAAACAAAGAAAAGTGGATAGCTCTCGACGTCGGCCCGACGGGAAAGATGCTCAAGCCCCTCGGTGAGCTTGAATTTGAAGAAGCGGTAGAAATATTCAAAAAAACGATCCGACTCGGTGTCAGGTGCGGTGCAGAGCTGATATTCATCGAGACGATGAGCGACACCTACGAAACGAAAGCCGCAGTGCTCGCGGCAAAGGAAGAGTGCGATCTTCCCATATTCGTTTCCAACTCCTACTCGGAGGGCGGAAAACTGCTGACGGGAGCAGACGCGGCGGCGGTCGTCGCAATGCTCGAGGGACTCGGAGTCGACGCGATAGGCGTCAACTGCTCCTTTGGCCCGTCCGAGCTTGCGCCCGTAGTAAAGGGCTACCTCGCCTGCTCGTCCCTGCCCGTTATACTCAAGGCAAATGCGGGTATGCCGCACGAAAAGGACGGTGCTGCCGTTTACGATATAGACGCAGAGACGTTCTCAAAAGAGACGCTCGCGCTCGTTTTGGACGGAGTGCGCGTCGTTGGCGGTTGTTGCGGCACGACGCCCGCGCATATTCGTGCGCTCTCCGGTATCTGTTGCGGTCTCACACCCGCACCCATCACCGAGAAGCACGTTTGTGCCGTAAGCTCCTACACGCACGCGGTGCATTTTGACGACGTGCCCGTACTCATCGGCGAGAGGATAAACCCAACGGGCAAGGCAAAATTCAAGGAAGCACTCCGACAGAGAGACCTCGACTACATACTCAAGGAAGGCATCGCACAGGAAAACGCGGGAGTCGATATCCTCGACGTCAACGTAGGGCTTCCCGAGATAGACGAGATCGAAATGCTCACAGAGGCGGTGACAGCTCTTCAGGCGGTGACCGACCTGCCCTTGCAGATAGACACCTCCGATGCCGCTGCTATGGAGGCGGCTCTCAGAATATATAACGGAAAGGCAATGATAAATTCCGTAAACGGCAAAGAGGAGAGTATGAAGTCCGTATTCCCCCTCGCTAAAAAATACGGAGGCGTCGTCGTTGCTCTTACCCTCGACGAAAACGGAATTCCCGAAACGGCAGAAGGCAGAGTGGCTATCGCAGAGCGCATACTCGAGCGCGCAGGTGAGTTTGGAGTGAGTGCTGACGATATTATCTTCGATCCCCTCGCACTCACGGTCAGCGCCGACAAAAACGCCGCTATCGAGACTCTGCGGGCTGTTAAAATGATAAAAGACAAGCTCGGAGCACGCTCCTCTCTCGGAGTGTCAAACGTATCCTTCGGCTTGCCCTGCCGCGATATCGTCAACAGCACTTTCTTTACCCTCGCTATGAATGCGGGACTCGGTGCCGCTATCATAAACCCATACAGCCGCGAAATGATGAGCGCTTACAGAGCTTATCTCGCACTCAATGCAAAGGACGAGAATTTTGCGGATTATATAAGTTACGCAAAAGACCTCGCACCAATAGCGCAAAGCACCACCGTCAAGGGAGTCGGTGCCTCGGAGACCTGCACGACTCTGTCCGAGATCATTGAAAAAGGACTCAAAAACAAGGCGGCAGAGCTGACGCGCGAGGCGCTCTCTTCCCGCGCTCCCCTCGATATCATAAACGAGGATATCGTCCCCGCTCTCGACCGCGTCGGTGTCGGATTTGAAAACAAGACCATCTACCTCCCGCAGCTGCTCATGAGCGCAGAGGCGGCGGGTGCCGCCTTTGACGTCATAAAGGCAAATATGTCAAGCAAGGACGAAAAGAAACACGAGTGCCGTATCATTCTCGCTACCGTAAAGGGAGATATACACGATATCGGTAAAAACATCGTAAAACTGCTTTTGCAAAATTACGGCTACGAGGTAGTCGATCTCGGCCGAGACGTGCCCGCCGAGCGTATCGTCGATGCCGCAATAAAGGAAAACGCCGCCATCGTCGGACTAAGCGCCCTGATGACGACTACCGTGCCCGAAATGGAAAAGACCGTCGCCCTCTTGCGAAAAGAAGCGCCACGCTGCAAAATAATGGTCGGAGGCGCAGTGCTCACCGAGGAATATTCAAATAGAATGGGAGCCGATAAATACGCCCGCGACGCCATGGAAGCCGTCAGATACGCCCAAAGCCTTGAACAGTAATAAAAAGGGGGAGACCTTTTTGAGAAAAGGTCTCCCCCTTTTTGTCTCCGACGGCAAGCTTTTTGGAAAAAGCTTGGCAAAAACTTTCGTTAAAAAAAGAAGCGCATTATCGCTTCGAGCAACTGCGTTGCGAGCTTGGGGCATTAGACGAAAGTACCCCATCAAGCGATAGAACGCTGAAATTTCGTATAAGTTAAAGCCGAACGTCCCTATCCAAAAACTTTCGTTAAAAAAGAAGCGCATTATCGCTTCGAGCAACTGTGTTGCGAGCTTGGGGCATTAGACGAAAGTACCCCATCAAGCGATAGAACGCTGAAATTTCGTAAAAGTTAAAGCCGAACGTCCCTATCCAAAAACTTTTAATAAAAGTTTTTGGGAGGGGGTGAAAGGGGGAGACCTTTTCTCAAAAAGGTCTCCCCCTTATTACTGTATTCTTGCAACTTATATTCTTGCAACGCCGGTTTTACGAGCGGCGTCGATAACGGCTTTAGCGACCGTATCTGCGACCTTTTTATCGAGGGCGCTGACGATGATATTTTCCTCATTAAGCGCCTCGTCGGAAATGAGGGAAGCGAGTGCGCGTGAGGTTGCGACCTTCATTTCCTCGTTTATCTCGGTAGCGCGGCAATCGAGCGCACCTCTGAAGATTCCGGGGAAAGCGAGCACGTTATTTATCTGGTTGGGGAAGTCACTTCTGCCCGTACCGACGACTCTTGCGCCTGCGCGCTTTGCGAGGTCGGGCATTATCTCGGGAGTGGGATTAGCCATGGGGAAGACTATGGAGTCTGCCGCCATACTTGCTACCATTTCCTCGCTGACGATACCGGGAGCGGAAACGCCGATGAACACGTCTGCTCCTCTCATAGCGTCTGCAAGAGTACCCATAAGGCCGTCCTTGTTCGTTATCTTTGCCATTTCCATGTGCGCTTCGCTTAGCGTGTCCATATTCTTGTTGAGAATACCGCACTTGTCTACCATAACGACGTTAGCGGCGCCCATATTCATGAGGTGGCGTGCGATAGCGGAGCCTGCCGCACCTGCACCGTTGATGACTATTCTGACGTCCTCTATATTCTTTTTTACTATGCGCAGAGCATTGAGAAGAGCTGAAGCTACGACGATAGCCGTTCCGTGCTGGTCGTCGTGGAATATCGGAATATCGCATATCTCCTTCAGACGCTTTTCTATCTCAAAGCAACGGGGAGCGGCAATATCCTCGAGGTTTATACCGCCAAATGAGCCGGAGATGAGATATATCGTTCTTACTATCTCTTCAACGTCCTTAGATCTGATACAGATCGGGAAAGCGTCAACGTCCGCAAACTCCTTAAAGAGCGCACACTTGCCCTCCATAACGGGCATACCTGCCTCGGGGCCTATATCACCGAGGCCAAGCACTGCGGTACCGTCGGTAATAACGGCAACGAGATTGGAGCGTCTTGTAAGGTCAAAGGACTTGTTGTAGTCCGCGTTTATTGCCATACATGGTTCTGCAACGCCGGGGGTGTAAGCGAGAGAAAGATCCTTGCGGTCGTTTACGCTGACGCGGGAGACTACCTCTATCTTTCCCTTCCATTCATAGTGTTTCTGAAGTGATTCCTCTCTGATATCCATCTCTGTGTTCTCCTATATAAAGTAGTTTTACTTATTATCCTGTTCTGATTTGAGCCATATAAGAAGCACGGACACGTCGGCGGGATTGACTCCGCTGATACGTGACGCCTGTCCTATATTCATCGGCTTGAATTTAGCAAGCTTTTGTGCCGCCTCTATGCGAAGTCCCTTTATGCTCGCGTAGTCGATATCGGGCGAAAGCAGTTTGCTCTCGAGTTTTCTCTGTCTTGCCACCTCGTCGAGCTGCTTTTTTATATATCCGTCGTATTTTACGTTTATCTGAACGCTCGTCACGACACCTGCGGAAAGCTCGGGGCGAGAGGCGTCTATCTCTGCGAGCTTTTCCATATCAAGCTCGGGGCGACGCAACAGATCCGCGAGCTTCACACCGCTCTTTATCGGAGTGCTTGCGTATTTTTCAAGAAAAGCGTTCACCGCAGCAGACGGCGGTACTACCGTAGACTCGAGTCTCTGCGTTTCGTCCTCGATCTGCTTGCATTTTCGGAGGAATTGCTCGTATCTCTCTTGCGATACGAGCCCTGCCTCGTATCCTATCGGAAGCAGGCGTTGCTCAGCATTGTCCTGACGGAGAAGCAAACGGTACTCCGAGCGGCTGGTAAGTATTCTGTACGGCTCGTTCGTACCCTTGGTAACGAGATCGTCTATGAGCGTACCGATGTAGGAAGAGGAGCGCTCGAGCACCATAGGAGGCTCTCCCTTTATCTTGAGCGCCGCATTGATACCCGCAACCAGTCCCTGACACGCCGCCTCCTCGTAGCCTGACGTTCCGTTGAACTGTCCGGCGCCGTAAAGTCCATCGTATTCCTTGAACTCAAGCGTAGCGCAAAGCTGAAGCGGATCTGCGCAATCGTACTCGATAGCGTATGCATAGCGCATTATCTCTGCGTTTTCAAATCCGTCAAGCGAGCGGAGCATCGCGTACTGCACGTCTGTCGGAAGCGAGGTCGAGAAGCCCTGAATATACATCTCCTCCGTGTCGTATCCCATCGGCTCGACGAAGAGCTGGTGTCTGGGTTTATCCGCAAATCTGACGAGCTTATCCTCTATCGAGGGGCAGTATCTGGGGCCCGTGCCGTGTATCTTTCCGGAATACATGGCGCTTTTTTTGATATTGTCGAGTATTATCTTATGTGTGTTTTCGTTTGTATAAACTATATGGCAGGGCACCTGCTCGCCCGAGAGATAGCTATCGGGATCGGTATCCGCAGAAAAAGGCATCGGCGTATCCTCACCGGGCTGAAGCTCAAGCACCGAGAGGTCTATTGAGCTTCTCTTTACTCTCGCGGGCGTTCCCGTCTTAAATCGCAGCAGGCGTATTCCCTCTTCTCTGAGGGAGTCCGAGAGCAGCCTTGCGGGCATCATAGAATCAGGCCCCGAGGGGTAGCTCACCGAGCCTACGAATATCTCCGAGGACAAGTACGTACCCGCGCAAATAATAGCGGCAGAGCATTCCCACTCATCTCCCAGGGCAGTGCGCACGGCGCACACTCTCGGCTTGTCGGCAGACCTGTCGAATATAACGTCGGATATCTCAGCCCCTACCAGACGCAGACCGCTCGTGCTTTCGAGCGTCTGCTTCATGATACTGCGGTACATATTGCGGTCTGCCTGTACTCTTTTTGAATGTACGGCAGCGCCTTTTCCGAGATTGAGGGTCCTTGACTGCATACTGACGCGGTCAGCCGCACGTCCCATCTCTCCACCGAGCGCGTCTATCTCGTAAACGAGATGTCCCTTTCCGCTTCCTCCGATAGAGGGATTGCAGGGCATATTGGCAACGGCGTCGAGATTCATCGTGAACAGCACCGTGTCAAGTCCGAGTCTTGCCGTAGCAAGTGCCGCCTCTATTCCCGCGTGTCCCGCACCGATAACGGCAACGGTCGTCTTTTGTTTCATATATTTTCCTCAAAGCCGCCTCGTCGTCTTTACGCATAAAACGGCTCGCAAATTAAAAGTCTTCAGTTGTTTTCGGTATTATCCGTCACTTCGGTCTTGTTGAGCTTTGCTACCAGCGTCCAGCCCTCCTCGGAGTCGTAGAGCGCGATGATTCCGCTTGACACCTGAGATATATGTTCATACTTGAACGGAACGAGCAGATTTCCCTCCGTGTCGATAACGCCCTTCTCCGCACCGGAGAAGCCGATAACGCCGAGTCCCTCTGCAAAGGGGCGCGCGTAGGTGTAGATAGGCTGCGCTATCCATCTGCCGTCCTTGTTGTAATAACCGTAGAAACCGTCCTTTTCAAGAAGAAGTACGCCGTCCGAATAAGCGATCAGCTCGTATCCCGAGGGGATGCTGAACTTCGTACCGTTCTTGTCAACGAGGTAAGTGTAGTCGCCCGATAGCTTGTCGGTGAACTGTGAGTCGATGTCTATCTGTCTTATTCTGACAAGGCCGTTGTCAAAGTAGTAAGAGCCGATAGAGTCGATACCGAGAAGTAAGGGCTCGGTGTATCTGGTTATGAGCTTTCTGTCGTTCTGACCGTAATACTCACCGTCACGGAATATTACCGCCTTGTCGTTTACGTCTCTGAAGCTGAGTGCGCCCTTGCGGTCAACCGCAGCGCACAAGCCGTCGGTGAAATTGTAGAGATGATAGTACTTGTAGTGCTTTGAGAGGAGCTTTTCATCGGGGGCGTTCTGATATTCCTCGGAGCTCATATAGTCGGAGGTGCCAAACGCCCAGCGTCTCTCCATCACCTCAACGAACACCGTCTTTCCGTCCTCGGAAAGAGTGAAGTTTGAATATTTTATTACGGTCGAGCTCATCGTATTGCTTGATGCAAGGAACGCCGTAATGCTATCGGTCGAGAGAAGTATCTCCGTACGGGATTCTCTGCCGAGTGCCGCGGGGATATCTCCGCCTCCCTGCTCTTCTGCCTCGTTGTTCTCGGTGGTCGTGTCGCCTGTCGTCGTATCTGCCGACGTAGTATCGTCGGTTGAAGGCGCGTCCGTTGCGGGCGCGTCGGTCGAGGGTGCATCGGTCGAGGGTGCATCGGTCGAGGGTGCGTCGGAGGTCGTGTCGCCCGTCGTCGTATCTGCCGACGTAGTATCGTCGGTAGCGGGCGCGTCCGTCGAGGGTGGTGCTGTCTCCTTTTGCGTGTGGGGTCCTGCCTGCTCGTGAGTCATCTCAACTATGCAGTTTACGATAGTACTGTATCTGTTATATTCGTTGTCCGAGGTTCCGTAGTCAACGGTATAGTCAAAGTAAAGTCCGCGGTTGTCCGTCTCGTCGTTGTAATTTGCCTCGACGAACATAAGCTCGGTGCGGTCAAAGCGGAAATATTTCTCCGTTCCCTCCGTCACCATGTAAAAGAGAGGATTGCCCTCAAGGTCGCGCGTGTATGCGGGAACTACCGACATTCTCTCAAAGATCCCGAGCATCTGACCGCTCTCGGAATAAAGACGGCACATCGCACCGTTGTCAATGATTATGTATCCCATATAAAGCTCGACCGCCATCGGAGTCGTTGAATTGAAGCGTCTGACGGAATACGGAATACCGTCCACGGTATCGGTCGCACTCGTGAACTCTACGTATATCTTGTTCTCTCCGTAAAGAGCTTCGGGAAGCGCCGAGTCTGCCAGAGATATCTGGACAAGAACACTTGACTCGGAATAGTCGAGGTGCGAGATGCTGTAATCGGTACCCTCAAACTCGCCTATGGGAGAAAAGGTCTCGTACTTTGCGCCGCCGCCTTCTCCCTCACCGTCTCCCTCTCCCGTCTCGCCCGAGACGTTGGATGAGCCGTTGAGAGAATCTATAACGCTGTCCGACACCATCGGTGCTTTGGTATTTTCTACCGCACCGTCGGTGAATATCGGCTTTGTCGGTGTGTCGGTGCCGCTCTGGTCCTGTCCGGGATAATTGTCTGAGCGGTCGATAAAGGATATTTCGTAAAGTCCCATCTGATACGTGATAGCTGCTGCCAAGACCGCACACAAAAGCAGAAGCGGAACTATTCTTTTTGCACCGTGAGAGAAAAATCTTTTCATTTTTTACCTCTTATAGTTATTTCGATCGGGCAGACGTCATTTATGATATTTTCTGCCTGCGTTGATAGACAATGAACGATACAGAGCCTCGGAAAGTATGACTCTCGCAAGTCGATGAGGAAACGTCAGAGCGGAAAAGGAAAGGCGAAGATCGCACGCGCTCTTTACTCGGGGGTCAAGTCCGTGACTCGAGCCGATGACAAAAACACATTCTCCGTACTCCGCGGAAGCTCTCGAAAGCGTCTGGGCGAGTTGTTCGCTCGACTGTTGCTTTCCCTCTATGCAGAGCGCGACCTTGTAGGCGTTTTTGGGCATTACCGCGAGTATGCGCGTCGCCTCGTCCTCAAGCGCACGGGCTATCGCCGCGTCTCCCGCGTTTTCGTCAAAGGGAGTTTCCTTGAGATTTACGTTGTTTATCTTGGCAAACGCCGCCATTCTCTTTTCATATTCGGCGATCGCCTCTCTGTAATAGGATTCCTTGAGCGTTCCCACGCTGATTATCGTTATCTTCAGCATATACGAGCGTATTCCTTAACTTGTTTTCAAAATTCACAAAGACAGACGGGATAGTCGGCAGACGCCGTCTTTATCTCAACGCCGTCCGTACACACGCCCGCCCTTATACTCGACAGAGCGAGCTCGGGGGTATTGTTTTCCTCCGAGAGATGAGCGAGAAGGATATATTTCGTTCCGTTTTTTGCAAGATAGTCGCAAAGTCTGGAGCAAGAATCGTTTGACAGGTGTCCTACCGCCGACAAAACGCGCGCCTTGAGAGAATCGGGATACGGCCCCTCGATGAGCATCTTCGTATCGTGGTTTGCCTCAACTATCACGGCGTCACAACCGAAAAGCCCACTCGCCACCTCGTTTGTGAGATGTCCGATATCGGTAGCGATACCGACGGAAAAGCACTCCTCTCCGTCTCTGTATTCTATTCTGTATCCAAAGCATTCCTCGGCGTCGTGGGGTACGGCAAACGCACGGACGGTAACTTTCTCGTCCTCGTAGCTCTCGCCCGACGCGACTCGCACGATGCGCTCGTCACACAGCTCGCACTTTTGCCTCGAGTGCTCGCACATATCGGGCACAAAAAACGTCATATCGTATTTCTTTTGCAGTACTCGCACGGCTGAAGTGTGGTCGTTGTGCTCGTGCGTCACAAAAACGCGATCGACCTTTTTTAGATCCACGCCTATGCTCTCGAGCGTATTTTTTATGGTTTTGGCGTTTTTTCCCGCGTCTACGAGAATATGCCTGTCACCGAGACGCAGATAATGGCAGTTGCCTCGGGAGCTTGAAAACAAAGAATAAATACGAACGTTTTTCATAACAAAACTACTGACCCATTTTAAAGTTACAATACATTATAACTCTTAATTGTTAAATAATCAATAACAATAAAAAAATTTAAAACCCGCCGAACATTTTTTCTTGTTTTGCCTATTATTTAAAAATAAAATATTGCTTTTATCCCTGCAATATGATACACTCAAAATAACCTATTCACTTACGTTTTACAAAGGAGTGACAATATGAAGAAAAAAATTCTGCTTATGATATCTCTCGCTCTGCTCGTCGTGGCTCTCGCCGCGTGTGCTGCGCAAAACGCCTCCGACACCTCGGTTCCCACCGATACGAGTGCGGATACAAGCACCGACACACCACCGGCATCCGACGGTGTGTTCATCATCGATAAGAACGGAACGGAATTCGTCATGGTCGTGCCAAGCGGTGCCGCAAATCTATTTAACGCCTGCACCGAAATAAAATCAGAAACGGTCGGTAAATATTCAAAAAATCTGTTCGTCAAGTACGAAGGCGCAGAGAATGAGCGCCAACACGAAATACTCGTCGGTCAGACGGGCAGAGCTGAATCTAACGAGGTCTGCCAAGGACTCTCCTCAAAGGAATACAGAATAGTATGGGTAGGAGACAAGCTCGTTATCGGCGGCGGTACCAACTACGCCGCAAAGGGTGGCGTCAAGTGGCTGCTCGACAATTATTTTAAGACCGCCGACGAAAACGGCGCCGTAATTATACCCAAAGATATTGACCAAAAAGGAAGTGTTAATTTGAATCTTGAATTCCAAGGATTGAGAACGGGCTGGAACTCACTCGTTTACCCTGCCGGCGACGGTACTGAAATGCCCTATCAGATATATATGCCCGCAAATTACGATCCCGCAAAGGAATACCCCTGTATTCTCTATATGCACAGTGCAGGCGTCCGTTGCGACGACAACTCTCACATAAATACGGGCGAGGCAAAATTCCTGCGCAACTTTGAGAGCGGAAAATATAAGGACGAGGCTATCATCATCGCCCCCTGCTGCCCCAAGTCAAATTATTGGGTTCCCACCGCGGGTATATGGAACAAGGTCAGCTACGACTTTATAAATTCAACGCCCACGTCGTATATGAACGCAACGACGGAGCTGTTTGATCTCGCAAGAGAAAAGCTCTCAATAGATGACTCACGACTCTACCTCTACGGTATGAGCATGGGCGGTTTTGCTACCTGGTACCTGCTTACGAAAAACCCCGATACGTTCGCAGCGGCTATTCCCGTAGCAGCGGCAGGAGACCCCAATGCAGTATCCCTCTTTGATAAGACGGCGATCTGGATGTTCCACGGAACTGCGGACACCGCCGTACCCTACGAGAGTGCAACGGTTATGTATAACGCACTCGTCGCGGCAGGCAGAGACGACGTGAAATTCACCACCTTCGACGGTGCGGGACACGGCATCTGGACTATGACCGCAAATACCGAGGGGCTCTTTGATTGGCTCTTCTCGCAAAAGCTCGCAGATTGACGATAACAAAACAATAACGATAAAAGTGGTAGCTTCGTTTGGGCGAAGCTACCACTTTTTGCTATTTAATATTTGTTTTTTTATTTAAGAAAACGCCCGAATATCCTTAAAGCATAGTGCGACGCAGCTCTTCTCCGCTCTTGTTTATCAAATACGCAGGCGGTACGTCAAATACCGTCTTGGCACCGCACGCGCCCTCTGCGGACATTCTCCACGCCGCGCGAGCGTAAGCAACTATGACGCTTGCCGTAAACTCGGGGTTTGAATCGAGCTTGAGGCTGTATTCAACGATATGACCGTGCTCACCCTCAAAGCCCGTCTTGCCGCTTCTGATAACGAATCCGCCGTGAGGAATTCCCGAATGATCGCGCAAAAGCTCCTCGCGGGAAATAAAGTGCACCGTAGTATCGTAATCGGCAAAATAGTTGGGCATCGTCTTTATCTCGTTTTCTATTCTCGCCTTGTCAGCGCCCTCTGCCGCTACGACGAAGCACTCGCGGGTGTGCTTTTCTCTGGTGGTAAGAGTAGGAGCCAAGCCTGCTCTGACCTTGGTCAAAGCCTCGTCTACGGGAATGGTGTACTGTCTTGCGTCTACGACTCCCTCAATGCGTCTGATAGCATCCGAGTGGCCCTGGCTGACGCCCTTTCCCCAGAAAGTATAATCTGAGCCGTCGGGCAGAATAGCCGTACCGAGCATACGGAGAAGAGAGAACATACCGGGATCCCAGCCTACCGAGATAATACCTATCTTTCCGCCTGCCTTTGCCGACTCGTCGACGTTTTTGAAATGCTCCGGTATCTTTGCGTGAGTGTCAAAGCTGTCAACGATATTGAAGTGCGCCGCATACTCCGGTGACTGTACGGGCAGGTCGGTCGCGCTTCCTCCGCAGAGGATCATAACGTCTATCTTGTCCTTGTATTCAAGTACGCGATCGATGCTCTCTACTCTAACTCCCTCGGTGTGTATCTTGAGACTTTCGGGGGATCTGCGGGTAAATACCGCAACGAGCTCCATATCGTCGTTTTGTGCGATAGCCGATTCGACTCCTCTGCCGAGATTTCCATATCCGTATATACCAATTCTTATGCTCATAATTTTTCTCCAAATAAAGAATACGCTTTATTTTATCACAAAT